>NZ_JBHSEL010000125.1:0-128708 GCF_042653845.1 Daeguia caeni
CGTCACAAGCTTGGATGGTCATCTCCTCAATCAGGCGAATGACGAGGCGTATCGCAAAAATGGAATTTTGAGTCGGGCTCTAAAGAGGGGGCAAGCGCAGAAAGAACAAGAAACGATAACAAATTCACCATAAAAATTTTCATAGTATAAACCTCAAATTCAAAGTTCTACATGAGGTTAGTGAACCAACAGGAAATGTCAGCTGATAAAATTTTCATGTAAGCATGAACAAACATGCTGTTATCGCCCTGGAAATAAGTACATTTATCACTTTCACCGTCGCAGCTCGACTATCTGAAATGATCTTGTATTCCAATCGACAAAGAATATGACAGCCACGCCATAGCAGCTACTCAATGGCGACGCGCCCGTCTGCCAAGGTTTGCAGCCAGCAAGTCAAGCCGACTGCAAACGCTGCTCCTTGAAGTTAGACCGCATGATTACTGATCTTATGCATGTCAATATTAAATGACGAAGCAATCATCTGTGATGTAAAGTCTATTCTTCAATTACAAAACACACCGAATGATGCATATCAAAGAAACAATTCACACACAAAGCAAAACAAAACACCATTCAAAACACAATAAAATTATTTCTTTATTTAAAAATTAAACCTTACACTAGAATTACCAATCTGGTTAACTATATCAATATTATAATTGCAGTACCTGTGAATATAATATTGCTCAAAATCGTTAGTTAACTCAACATATTCTGTGCTAAGCACATCTATATGATCAAATACAATATATCCACTTCTTGGCAGCTCATCACAGGAGCCCACATTAAAAATCTCAAATGCACCGCCAATTATAAAATTAACGGGATCCAAAAAATTTGTCGTTGAAATTTGTTTTCCATCCAGAACAACCATACCATATGAAACCAAAACCCTTGCAATCAAAGTATCAATTTGTCGTTCCAATTGCACGCGAACTGTATAATTTTCTGACGTTATTATTGGAGAAGAGTAAACTGTAACTCCAGATTCACAGCAAATCCAAGCTACCGCCGTCCACCCCGGATAATCTAATTGGTTCCATCCAAGAACAACGTAGAAAGATGTATTTCTATTATCATGTACTCCAGTCATAAAATACAATGTTTGACCGTTATCCACCTCTGGCTCAGACGGAACCCTCAAATTGGTAGACATATAAAGTAAACTTCCATCTAGGGAAGCCACGGAATACATCTGTAATTGATCATCCAATGCTGCATTTGTTGCCTCATCGGTCTTCTTTCTCATTACACCTTTAGTCAGAAAATTGGAAAATTTACATTCTTCAATTTGCTTGATCTCACCCGTCACCTTTTTCACCTGCAATCCTTGCAGGAGCGTTTCATCATTCTTTATTTCATAGACACAGCTTGGATGGAAAAAGCCAAATGGCGTCGCAATATAGTTTTCAGGAACATCAGATGGCCTGGTCGTTTCAGGAACAGACTCACTCTTTTCAGCAAGAGCATGCCCAGAAGAAATTGCAATCGCAGAAAAAACAAAGGCCGATAACAAGTTTGATATGAATTTTCTCATGGCACCAACCTCAATTCAACAATACGATACAAGGTTAGCGTGCCACCCGATAAATCATAGCTGAGAGAAATTGCAGATAAGCATAAACTAAAACGCTGTCATGGCTTTGGAGACAAGACCATTTACCACTTCCGCCGTCAGCGGCCCGACATGTTTGAAAATGATCTTGCCACTCTGATCGACAAGAAAAGTTTCTGGTACGCCATAGACGCCCCATTCAATCGCAGTGCGGCCGTCGCTGTCGGCGCCGACCGCCACATAAGGATTGCCGAGTTCGCCGAGAAAACGGCGGGCATTTTCGGGCTTGTCCTTGTAATTCAGCCCGACGATGCGGATGCGGTCATCCCTGGCGAGTTCCATCAGAAGCGGATGCTCCTGCCGACAGGGCGCGCACCATGACGCCCAGACATTGACGAGCGTGAGCTTGCCATTCGCGCCAGTCTTGAAATCGGCACTCTTGACGCCCGGCAACTGCACCCCATCGCGCATCAGCCCTTCGACAGGCGGCAGCGCGGTTTGCGGCGCTTCGCGGCCAATCAGGGCGGATGGAATGGTGCTGCTGTCGCGGCCAGACAAAAGCTGCACCGCAAATACGCCCGCAAGTGCCACAAAAATTGCCAGTGGCAAAAGCGCAACCCAAGTTGCGCGCTTTTTCGGCGCGTCAGGCTTGTCCGTTGTCTGGTTCATGCCGGTATTTGCGTCCTATTCCGGAATCCGTGCCGAACGGCGGCGCACGCCCTGCGCCTCAAGGCGCTTCAGTTCGGCTTTCTGCAGGCGCTGATCAAGCAAGACCCAGCCAATTGTGAGCGCCAGAGTAACAGTCGCAATAGCATAAGATGCGATTACATAAGCCAGATGGTTCATGCCGCGCCCTCCTCTTGTATCTCTATCGGTTTTGCCATCTCTGTCGGTTGTGCGCGGGTGCGATCAGCATTGCGTGCAGCGAGTTTTTTCATAGCCGCGACACGTCGACGCCAGATTTCATTGCGCATCATCATCATATGTAGTGTGAAAAACAAGAGAGTGAAGCCTATCGCCATCACAAAAAGCGGACGCAGCATGGATGGGTCAATCGTTGGACCATCCATGCGGAACACCGATGCCGGCTGATGCAGCGTGTTCCACCAGTCTACCGAAAACTTGATGATCGGCACATTGATGAAGCCAACCAGCGTCAGCACCGCAACCGGCTTGGCACTTTTTGCCGGGTCATCCATGGCGCGCGAGAGCGCGATAATGCCGAGATACATCAGGAAAAGCACGAAAACGGAGGTAAGCCGCGCATCCCACACCCACCATGCGCCCCACATCGGCTTGCCCCAGAGAGAGCCGGTGGCAAGTGCAAGGGCAGTGAACACGGCCCCCAGCGGGGCAGCGGCGCGGATCGATACATCGGCCAACGGATGCCGCCAGACCAGCGTGCCAAGCGCAGAAACCGCCATGATCGAATAGCACATCATGGACAGCCAGGCGAAAGGCACATGGATATACATGATCCAGACAGTGATACCCTGCTGGTAATCCTCAGGCGAACCGAAAACCATAAACAGGCCAACGACCAGAAACAGCGCGGACAGAACAGCAAGCCATGGCAAAAGCTTGCCCGCAAACGCAAGAAAGCGGGTCGGATTGGCCAGATCAAGCCAGCTTGAACGTGTTACGGCAACTTTGGTCATGGCTTATCTTAAACAATCCCACATGACGTGCAATTGACCGAAATCAACTGCGTCAATCCGTCGAGTTTTTCAATGCGGCACTGGCCGCAACCGGTCCAAGAATGGCGAAAAACAGGGTCAGTGCTGCAAGGATCAGGAATGGCGCAAGGAAAGGCTCATTATCCACTGTTGCGCCATAGGAGGCAGAAACACCAAAAATCAGCACCGGAATGGTGAGCGGCAGCACGATGACCGAAACGAGCAGGCCACCGCGCGGAAGCGAGACCGCCAAGGCAGCGCCAACCGCGCCGATAAAGGCAATGGCAGGCGTGCCAACGAGAAGCGTCAGCGCAGTTGCACCGATGGCTGCCGCATCCATGTTCATGAACAGCCCCAGCATGGGCGCGGAAATGACCAGCGGCAGAACGCTTGAAACCCAATGCGCCACACATTTTACGAAAACGGTGAGCGCCGGCATGTGCCGGTCAGCTCCGATCAGAAGCAGGTCAAGCGAGCCATCCTCGCGGTCGGCCTGGAACAGCCGGTCAAGCCCAAGCAGGGTTGCAAGCAGGGCGCCGATCCACAACATGGCAGGCCCGATCCGAGCCAGCAGATTGAGATCCGGACCAACGCCAAATGGCATGACCGAAATGACAGCGAGAAAGAACAGAATGCCGATCAGCGCGCCGCCACCAGCACGAAAGCTCAGTTTCAGATCACGCAGAAACAGGGCCAGCATCAGGCAGCCTCAGGCGAATAAGCGGACATATCCAGTGTCTTCATGGCTTCCAGCCCAAGCGGTATATGGGTTGCAGCGATAATCATGCCACCATCACGCAGGTGATCACGCATCATCTGTGCAAAACGCTCTTCCGATGCCCTGTCGAGGCCGGCAGTCGGCTCGTCCACGATCCAGAGCGGGCGATGGCTGACCAGAAGTTTTGCGATCGAAACGCGCCGTTTCTGCCCGGTCGAGAGATAGCCGAATGGCAGATGGTCAATACCCGGCAGATTGACCACATCGAGCGCCGCATCAATGTCGAGAAGGGGAGCACCATGGAATTTCTGCCAGAAGGCGAGATTCTCGCGCACGCTCAAGGCGGGCTTCATTGCATTCTGATGGCCGAGATAATGACAGGCCGCCCGCACCGGCAGGGGGCTGCCTTCATGCGACAGTGCGATGCGTCCTGATTCTGCCGGCAGCAAGCCGGCAATGATTCGCAGAAGCGTCGACTTTCCGGAGCCATTCGGCCCGGTGATGACCAGCGCCTCGCCGGAAGAAAGTGTAAAATCCAGCCCAGCAAAGACCGTTTCTCCACCGCGCTCACCCGCCAGATTTTCAGCCTCCAGCCGCATTTTTTTCCCTTCACCGCCGCTAAAGGCTTGACGTCACAGGTTTAGAAAACTGATCGCAACATTTCGCCGCAAGGCGTGAAAATTGCAAGATTTAGTCTGGAATCGTTTTAGAAATCTATCTATATGAGAGCTACCATGCCAGCGGTCGGCGTGGAAACCATTTTTGGCCGATCTCAACACCTGTTGCCCGCAAGGACGCAGGCCTAAGGGACGGACAGCGGAAATGACTGCACCCGCACCTTGAGCGCGTCCTTGAAACGCGAGCTGAGGCGTTCGTCCTGGTTATCCGGCCAGCAGCATAAGGACGAACGCAGTGTCGCAAATCGACAGCTTTAAATGCCGCAAAACCCTTACCGTGGGTGGTAAGGAATATGTCTATTACAGCCTGACAGAAGCCGAAAAAAACGGCCTTGAAGGTATCTCCAAGCTTCCGTTCTCCATGAAGGTTCTCCTTGAGAACCTGCTTCGCTTCGAAGACGACCGCTCCGTCACGAAGTCGGACATCGAAGCTGTTGCCAAGTGGCTTAACGACCGCGGTTCCGCCGGCGCAGAAATCGCTTATCGCCCGGCACGCGTTCTCATGCAGGACTTCACCGGCGTTCCGGCCGTTGTTGACCTTGCCGCTATGCGCGACGGCATCAAGGCGCTCGGTGGCGATCCGGAAAAGATCAATCCGCTGGTTCCGGTTGACCTCGTCATCGACCACTCGGTCATTGTTGATGAATTCGGCAATCCGAATGCCTTCAAGGCCAATGTCGAGCTGGAATACAAGCGCAATGGCGAACGTTATCGCTTCCTGAAGTGGGGCCAGCAGGCATTCCGCAATTTCCGCGTTGTTCCTCCGGGCACCGGCATCTGTCACCAGGTCAACCTTGAATATCTGGCACAGACCGTCTGGACCAGGGAAGAAAACGGCGTCACGGTTGCCTATCCGGATACCTGTGTCGGTACCGACAGCCACACCACCATGGTCAACGGCCTTGGCGTTCTGGGCTGGGGTGTTGGCGGCATCGAGGCTGAAGCTGCCATGCTGGGCCAGCCGGTTTCGATGCTTCTGCCGGAAGTCGTCGGCTTCAAGCTGACCGGCAAGCTCAAGGAAGGTGTCACCGCAACCGACCTCGTTCTCACCGTCACGCAGATGCTGCGCAAGAAGGGCGTCGTCGGCAAGTTCGTCGAATTCTTCGGCGAAGGCCTGGAAAACATGACCCTGGCCGACCGTGCAACCATCGCCAATATGGGCCCTGAATATGGCGCAACCTGTGGCTTCTTCCCGGTTGACAGCGAAACCATCAACTATCTGCGCACCACCGGCCGTGACGAGCATCGCATCGAGCTCGTTGAAGCCTATTGCCGCGCACAGGGCATGTGGCGTGAGCCGGGTTCGGCTGATCCGGTCTTCACCGACATCCTCGAACTCGACATGGGCGATGTTGTTCCGTCGATGGCTGGTCCGAAGCGTCCGGAAGGCCGCATTCCGCTGGAAGGCATTGCGTCCGGTTTCGCAACTGCGCTTGAAACCGAATACAAGAAGACCACCGGCCAGAACACCCGCTATCCGGTTGAAGGTGAAGATTTCGACCTCGGCCATGGCGATGTCGTGATTGCCGCGATCACCTCCTGCACCAACACCTCGAACCCGAGCGTCCTGATTGCCGCCGGCCTGCTGGCTCGCAATGCAGTCGCCAAGGGCCTTAAGACCAAGCCTTGGGTCAAGACTTCGCTTGCTCCGGGATCGCAGGTTGTTGCCGCCTATCTCGAAAAGTCCGGCCTGCAGAAGGACCTCGACGCGCTCGGCTTCAACCTCGTCGGCTTTGGCTGCACGACCTGTATCGGTAACTCCGGTCCGCTGCCGGCAGCGATCTCCAAGACGATCAACGAAAAGGGCCTGATTGCGGCTGCCGTTCTGTCCGGTAACCGTAACTTTGAAGGCCGCGTTTCGCCCGACGTCCAGGCCAATTATCTGGCTTCGCCGCCGCTCGTCGTTGCCCATGCAATCGCCGGCACCGTCACCAAGGATCTGACCAAGGAACCGATCGGCGAAGACAAAGACGGCAATCCGGTATTCCTGCGCGACATCTGGCCTTCCTCGCAGGAAATCCAGGACTTCATCGCCAAGAACGTCACCCGCCAGATCTTCTCGGAAAAATATGCGGATGTGTTCAAGGGCGACGAAAACTGGCAGGCCGTTCAGGTTCCGGCCGGCAAGACCTATGCATGGGACGACAAGTCGACCTATGTCCAGAACCCGCCTTACTTCGTCGGCATGAGCAAGGAAGCCGGTACGATCCAGGACGTCAAGGGTGCCCGTATCCTCGGCCTCTTCGGCGACAAGATCACCACCGACCACATCTCGCCAGCCGGCACCATCAAGGCGCAGTCGCCTGCAGGCAAGTATCTGCTTGACCATGGCGTCGCCGTTGCCGACTTCAACCAGTACGGCACGCGCCGCGGTAACCATGAAGTGATGATGCGCGGTACTTTCGCCAATATCCGCATCCGCAACTTCATGCTGGGCGAAAACGGTCGTGAAGGTGGCTACACCATCCACTATCCGTCCAAGGAAGAAACCTCGATCTATGATGCTGCCATGCAGTACAAGGCCGAGGGCGTTCCGCTCGTCATCTTCGCCGGTGTCGAATATGGTAACGGTTCTTCCCGCGACTGGGCGGCAAAGGGCACCAACCTGCTCGGCGTCAAGGCCGTGATTGCACAGTCGTTCGAACGCATCCACCGCTCCAACCTCGTCGGCATGGGTGTTGTTCCGCTTGTCTTCGAGGAAGGCACGAGCTGGAAGTCGCTGGGCCTCAAGGGCGACGAAATCGTCACCATCGAGGGCCTTGCCGATGTCAAGCCGCGTCAGAAGGTGGAAGCAACCATCACCTATGCCGATGGCACGGTGAAGAAGGTTCCGCTCATCTGCCGTATCGATACGCTGGATGAAGTCGAATATATGAAGAACGGCGGCATTCTGCAGACCGTTCTGCGCGATCTGGCTGCTGAATAAGCAGCCACATCCAAGCCAATCAAAAAAGCCGCCGGAGCAATCTGGCGGCTTTTTCATGTCTGCGCACATCTTCCGGCTCAGAACCGGAAATGACTGTCACAAGCGCTGTAAGGAAGAAAGCCTTACTGCCCTCTTTCTTCTCTTTTCTTCTTGTCCTGATCATGATGCCATTTGATGGCAAAGAACATGGCAACGGCAAGCACCACAATCTTGAACCCCATCAGGACAATCGGTATCCATTCCATTCTTTCGTTTCCTGCTGCACCGGAACGCATGTCTTGCAAAAGCGGGAACCGGTTCGGAGAGACATTTGCAAAAGCCATGTCGCCCCAAAGGGGAGCCGATTCCGGGACAAGACACATATCAAAACAAAGTCGGGACATTTCAATCATTTCAGAAAAATAAGAAATGTTCTGACTGCAGGTTCTCTAGCACAATATTGCAGCGACAACAGCTTTTCCTTCACCGGATAGCACATTCGTGATTTTCCCTCGCCTTTACGCAGGTGCGAACGGGAAGCTGGCGCCACTTTCCTGGAACCGCTTAAATCGGCCAGCCCTCGCATCCGGTCAGTCTCACCGCAAAGTGAGTTTCCCTTGAACGGCGCTGATCGTAGATTTTCCTGATCATTGGACTCAGGAAACATTGGAGGCGATCACGCATACGCATCACACATGCAAATCTCAGGCGATCACTGCTGACTGGCGCAAGCGCATCAGGCTGTGCGGCCTGAGCCTTGGTGCTGCACTTGGCTCTGCCTTTTTCTTCTCCAGCCCTGCCCTCGCGCAGGATATGCCGCAGAAGAAGGCAGTCATCGAGCTTTACACCAGCATGGGCTGCAAATCCTGCCTTGCGGCAGATGCAATTCTTGCCGGCCTTGCCGACCAGCCAGATGTGCTGGCCCTGTCTTTTCATGTCAGTTACTGGGATTATCTGGGCTGGCGTGATACGCTGGCCATCCCTGACAGCACCGATCGCCAGAACGACTACAAGAAGGCCTTCGCCACCGGGGCAATCTATACGCCACAGGCCATCGTCAACGGGACAGAACAGTTCAATGGCAGCGATCAGAAGAAATATGATGCTGCCATGACAGCCGCAACGCTCCGCGTTCCCGTCACCGTCAGGGAGACGGAAAAGGGGCGGCTCACGGTTGATATCGGCGCTGGCAGCAAGCCTTCCAGCCCGACATTCATCAAGCTGTTCTATTTCAGCAAGGAAGCCCCCGTCACGATAGCAAGTGGAGACAATGCAGGGCAAAAAATCACCTATCGCAACGTGGTGCACGATATCGTCACTGTCGGCATGTGGGATGGAAAGCCAATCACCTTTGACATGCCGGCAAGCGAAGCTACGCGCAAGAACGCCTCCGGCTTCGCTGTTCTCCTGCAACAGGTCAGGGACGACAGGGCCCTCGGCCCGATTCTGGGCGCAAACCTCTACAATCTACCTGTTCCGGCCAGCAAGTGACCGGCCCACAGACAGCCATGATTGGAAAGCTGAAAGAACCGCTTTGGTCCGGTTCAGGCGGTCCATTGGGCGGGGGGCTTGGGGTAGGACACACCTGAACCGAACCGTCTCGGGCGACGATCAGAAACTGGCCGCACTTTCTGGCCACAATGGGGATTTTATGCGGCAAAAGTGCGACATCCTCATCGCGCATTGAAACGGTATGATGTTCGCGCAAATCCGTCACCCCCAATAAATATGATATTTTGATTTTTTCTGTAGAAACCTCCAGCCGGCCATCCTCCTGCCCGTCCGGCAGATCTGTTTTCAAGGTCAAGTCGTTCAGATATTACGGAAATTCTGAATTATCCTGATATTGTGTTCTCGCAATTCCCGCCGGGAAACCGCTCCCCTCTTTTCCCGGAACTGCAACCTATCATTTTGCGCAGTCCCCGACGGAAAACCCCGGTTCCACTTTTCCTGGAACTGCAACTTTTCCTTTTCGCAGTCCCGGACGGAAAACCGGTTCCCACTTTTCCTGGAACTGCAACTTTTCCTTTTCGCAGTCCCGGACGGAAAACCGGTTCCCACTTTTCCTGGAACTGCTCTATAATTCCCCCCACTTGCCATGGTTCAGGAACAGGCGCCCCCTGTATCATGCGGATATGACCTGTGGTATCATCCGTTTTCGGGAAAGGATCGAAATGGATAGTTCTGGATCGGCGCAGGAGGCAGCGTCATATTCGGCCAGTGACAAGGTTGTCCGGCTTGATCGCAACAAGCCTGCCCCTGTCAGTTTCGACAGGCATGAGCTTGGCAAGATTCTCAACATCTATGGCCGCATGGTCGCTGCGGGTGCATGGCGCGACTATGCCATCGACCATATGAGCGACCGCGCAGTGTTTTCAATTTACCGCCGCGCAGCCGAAGTGCCGCTCTTTCGCATCGAGAAAAATCCGAAACTGGCGGCCAAACAGGGCGCCTATTCGGTGATTGCGGCAAGCGGCCTGATCATGAAACGCGGCCATGAACTTGACCGCGTGTTGCGGGTCTTCGACAAGAGTCTGAAACTGGTCGAAAGCTGAATCCTGGCTTGCGATTCAAGCCGGCGGCAGAGAGGACGGAGCACTGGCTTTGCCGCCATTGAGCGGCAATTGCATGAGAACCGTATCGAGCCAGCGGCCATGCTTGAAGCCTGAACCTTCGATCCTGCCGCACTGTCTGAAGCCGAGGCTGGCATGCAGCCGCACCGAGGCAATATTGTTGTCACCATCGCCAATCACGGCCAGCATCTGACGAAAGCCCAGTGCTTCGGCGCGTTCAATCAGCGTCCGCAGCAGGGCCTTGCCCACGCTCCGGCCCTTGGCCTTTGGCGCGACATAGATTGAATCCTCCACCATCCAGCGATAGGCCGGGCGGGTGCGGAAATAGTTGACATAGGCATAGCCCACCACCTCGCCCGCCTCTTCGGCAATCAGGACCGGAAAACCATCCGACTGAAAGGCGGTGAAGCGGCGCTGCATTTCGGCAAGCGACGGCGGTTCGATTTCATAAGAGCCTGTGCCATTCTGCACGGCCTCGGCATAGATTGCGGTGACGGCGGCAATATCCGTGGCGACAAAATCACGTATGGTCAGCATGGTCATCTGCACTGAATGAAACTCCTTGCAGAATGCTGCATCTTGCGCCGCCTGAAAAGCAAAAAGGGCAGCCGAAGCCGCCCTTTTATCCATTGTGCCTGCGCGGGCCTATTCGCGATTGCCAAGGAACTGCAGCAGGAACATGAACATGTTGATGAAGTCGAGATAGAGACGCAGCGCGCCCATCACGATCTTGCGGCCCTGCGTATCCGAAGCATCGCCTTCATAGTACATTTCCTTGATCGACTGGGTATCGAAAGCCGTGAGGCCTGCGAAGATCAGGACGCCAATCACCGAGATTGCAAACTGCAGCGCGGTGGAGCCAAGGAAGATGTTGACGATTGAAGCGATGATGAGGCCGAACAGACCCATCATCAGGAACGAGCCCATCGCCGACAGGTCACGCTTGGTGGTGTAGCCATAAAGCGAGAGCGCGCCGAACGAAGCAGCCGTCACGAAGAAGGTGCGCACGATGCTCTGGCCGGTGAAAACCAGGAAGATCGACGACAGCGAAATGCCAACCAGAGCGGCATAGCCCCAGAAAATCGCATTGGCCGTTGCAACCGAGAGCTTTTCAATGCGGAAGCTCAGGAAGAATACGGCAGCGAGCGGCGCAAGCATCACAACCCAGCGCAGCGGCGAGGTGTAGAGCGCAGCACCAAAAGATGTCAGATAGCGGCCTGCGCCAATCTGGGCGACGGCTGCCGAAGGATCGGTGGTGGTGGCCATGGCGGCAACCGCCAGGGCGGCAAGGCCAGTGACAACCAGGCCGATCGCCATCATGTTGTAGACGCCCAGCATATAGCTGCGCAGACCCTGATCTATGCTCGCATCAGCATAGCCAGCCACGCGGCGCTGAGCCTGAATGTTACGAAAGTCAGCCATGACTTATAAATCCTCTTGCCATGTCCCGTCCGGTGTCGGGGCGCACAGATCCGACAGGCGCCTCCAGGCTCCGCTGGCGGGACTCCAGCATGCCTGTTTACATTATGGTGATTTTGCAATCTTCATACAAGAGCAGAAGACAAAAAACCGGCGTCAACCGTCAATTTATCTGGCTGACATAATCCTTTCTTCTCAATATGTTAGCAACTTCACACTACAATCATTACAAAATACTCATAATTCCCGCAGAACATTGGCGGGCTTCTGGCCAAGCACGCGCCATGTGCCGGCAAGTCCAAAACAGACCATCATGACCAGCGCGATGATGAGCGTCATGACGACAACCTCCGCCAGAAAATGCGCTTTCAGCCGCATGACCTCCACCACCACATACCAGGCCGCGGCCCATCCGGCCGCAAGCGCGAATATGGCCGTTGCCAGCCCAAGCAGCATATATTCCGTCACATAGGCCGCAATCAGCGTGCGCCGTGTTGCACCCAAAACTTTCAGCACCACGGCATCATGGATGCGTGCACGGTTTCCGGCAGCCAAGGCCCCACCCAGCACCAGAACCGAAGCGCCAAGCGCAATGGCTGCTGCCGCACGGATGGCGGTTGCCAGTCTTGACAAGAGGTCATTGGCGACATTGAGCGCATCCGTCACGCTGACCGTGGTGACGGCTGGCCATGTCTTCGTCACTTCGGATAATACGATCGGGGACTTGTTCTTCTCTGCTTGCGGAATGGTCAGTGTGGCAAGCCATGTTGCGGGTGCTCCGGCAAATGTATTGGGCGAAAAGACCATGACGAAATTCATCGCCAGACTTTCCCATTGCACCTGGCGGAAGCTTGCAATCCGTGCCGTCACATTGCGCCCAAGCACATTGACCGTGACCGTATCGCCCAGTTTCAGCCCCAGCGCCTTGGCCTCACGCGCGGCAAAGGAGACCAGCGGCTCGCCCTGATAATGTTCCGGCCACCATTCGCCTTCGCTCAGTGTCGAATTTTCCGGCAGCTTATCCGAAAAAGTGATACCCCGATCACCGCGCAGCACCCATGCTACCTCTGGCGCAATCACCATGTCGCGGACATTCGTGCCATTCAACGCAACGATGCGCCCGCGCAGCATCGGACCGGAGGTGAATTTGCCGTCCGGCACAATGCTGGTTACAAGCCCGGTGAAATCAGCAATATCATTGTTCTGGATGTCGACGAAGAAAAAGTCCGGCGCCTTATCCGGGATATTTTCCGTCACCTGGCGACGCAGATTGCCGTCAATCAGCGCGATTGCCACCATCAGCGTCAGGCCAAGGCCGAGCGACAGCACGACGGAAGGCGTAAGCGCACCGGGGCGATGAATATTGCCAATGGCAAGCCTGAGCGGGATCGAACGCACTCGCGGCGCGCGACGGGCAGCCGCGGCAATGCCATAGGCGACAAGCCGCAAGACGCCAAAGGCAGCAAGCCCCGAGACAATGAAAATGCCGGCAATGCGCCGGTCGAAGGCAGTCACATAGGCAAGCCCCGCCAGCACGATGACAAGCAGGCCTGCCAGCAGCAGAAATGGCCATTTTGGCAGGCCTCGCTGTTCAAAGCCCTGTTCACGGAACAAGGCTGTTGCCGGAATATCGCGGACACGGCCAAGCGGAATGATGGCAAAGGCAAGCGTCGTGATCAGACCGAATACCGCCGCAAGCGCCAGAGCACCGGGGAAGAAACCGGCAGCATTGGCCACAGGCAGGTAACTGGCAAGCAGACCCTTGACGGCAAAAGGCATGATCGCGGCGCAGACCAAACCGATGGCAACGCCGATGAGGCCTATCAGCATGATCTCAACCAGATAGACCAGCACGGCGAAACTGCCCGGCGCACCGAGCGCCTTGAAGGTGGCAATCACGCCGCGCTTGCCATCAAGATAGGCGCGCACCGCATTGGCCACGCCCACGCCGCCGACAATCAGGGCGGTCAGGCCAACCAGCGTCAGAAACTGCGAGAAACGTTCAATATTGGCTGCAAGCGACGGGGCGGCATTGCGATGTGTGCGGATATTCCAGCCCGCGTCGGGGAATTCATCCGTCGCTTTTTTGCGAATAGCATCCAGACCTGTTACAGCCCCGTCTTCCGGCAGTTTGACCTTGTAAATATGATCAACCAGACTGCCCGGCTGGATAAGACCAGAGGCACGCAAGCCATCCAGCGATACCAGAAAACGCGGCGCGAAATTGAAACCGGACGACAGCAGATCCGGCTCGTTTTCAATCAGCGCCCGGATCTCAAAGGTCGCCCCCCCAAGCAGAACCCTGTCGCCGAGCGAAAGCCTCATGCGATCAAGAAAATCCTGAGTGACGGCAGCGCCATAGAAGCCATCCTTTTCACCTGTCATGTCGGCAAGGCTTTGCGCCGGCCTGACCTTCAGGCTTCCATAAAGCGGATAGGCCTGATCGACCGCCTTCACTTCCACCAGCGACTGGTCCGAACCGTCCGTTTTACGCGCCATGGAGCGCATGGTGGCGCTTTCTGCCATTTGCCCCTGTGCCTCGATAAAGGCGCGTTCTGCGGAGGAGACCTCGCGCTGATTGAGCGCAAAGCTGATATCGCCGCCCAGAATCGTCCGGCCTTCGGCAGCAATGCCGGAACTGACCGAGCGTGCTACCGAATTGACGCCACCAATGGCCGCGACACCGAGCGCGATACAGGCAAGGAAAATATAAAAGCCGCGCAGGCCGCCGCGCATTTCACGCAGGGCAAAGCGAAAGGCAAGGCGAAGTGATTGCAGCCTGCTCATGCCGATATAGTCACAGTGTGCTGAAGAGAATCAGGTACGGCCCTTTCTTCAATCCGGCCGGAGCGCACCGGTACTTCCCGGTCGCAGCGCGCAGCCAGTGCCGGATCATGGGTGACAAGCACCAGTGTCAGCCCGTTTTCGCGCTGTTTGGCAAAAAGAAGATCGGCGATCTGCTTGCCGGTGGCGGTGTCCAGATTGCCGGTCGGTTCATCGGCAATCAGGATTTTCGGCGAAGGGGCAAGGGCACGCGCAATCGCCACGCGCTGCTGTTCGCCGCCGGAAAGTTCTGACGGATAATGCGTGAGCCGCTCACCAAGCCCCACCGCGTGCAATTCGCGCTCGGCCACGGCAAAGGCATCCTTGCGGCCGGCAAGTTCCAGCGGGACGGCAACATTTTCCAGCGCCGTCATATTCGGGATCAGGTGAAAGGACTGAAACACAATGCCGATATTGGCGCCTCGGAAAGCGGCTGCCTGATCTTCCGTCATGGTGCTGATATTGTGGCCGGCAATACGCACCTCCCCGCGATCGACTTTTTCCAGCCCCGCCAGCACCATCAACAGCGTTGACTTGCCCGAACCGGACGGGCCGACAATCCCCACCGATTGCCCGGCTTCAATGTCGAGTGAGACATTTTTCAGCACATGAACGGCAGAAACAGCCTGCCCCAGCGTCAGGTCGACATTTTCAAGGCTGATGATCGGCAAAGATTTCTGTTCCGTCACGTGTTTACATCCTATAGCGAAGTCATGCCTTAAATTTGCACCTGTTTGCCGTGAAAGGCTTGAACAATCTATTCCGGCGGGCGATCTCTGCCCAAGGGAAGTGAAGAATCCGGTTTCCACAATATGGGTTGTCGACCATGCGTTTCAAACTCCCAATGCCCGCCCAGATCATTATGCGCAAAATTGCCCGCATTTCCCTTGCTTTTGCGCTTGGTCTTTCAGCACTATCGCTGGCTGCAAGAGCTGACGAAGAAACCGGGCTTGAAGACGCCATGCCAACCGAACAGCTGCAGCAGATAAAAATCGTCGGCTTTGGCGACAGCCTGATGGCCGGTTATCGCCTGCCAGCCAACAGTGGCTTTCCGGAACAGCTGGAACAGGCGCTGGACGAAAGGGGCCATGATGTCTCGATCAGCAATGCCGGCGTTTCGGGCGATACGACAACAGGCGGTCTTGCCCGTCTTGACTGGTCGGTGCCGGAAGGCACTGATCTTGTCATCCTTGAGCTTGGCGCCAATGACGCCTTGCGCGGCATCCGGCCGGAAATCACCGAGCGCAATCTTGATGCCATGCTGTCCCGCCTGAAAGGGCGCGGCATTGCCGTCATTCTGGCCGGCATGCTGGCACCACCCAATATGGGGTCGGATTATGCCTCGCAATTCAATGCGATCTATCCGCGTCTGGCGCAAAAACATGCCGTTCCGCTTTATCCGTTCTTCCTCGATGGAGTTGCAACCAACAAGGCGCTGTTGCTGGAAGACGGCATGCACCCGAATGAAAAGGGGGTGGCAACCATGGTGACAAATTTCCTGCCCACGATCGAACCTTTGTTGCAGAAGTTGCAAAAACCGGGGACATCCGGCAACTGAGCCGGTTTGTGCGCATAAACAGCTTGCCCGCACCCACGATCGATGATTCGCTGAAAGCGTATGCTGGCTGACCGAATCGACAGCCTTGCCGCGGTTTTGCCACATGATGCACTGACACTTCTGATTTGGGCGTCCATATGTATCCGTGGGTGCATGGATCTGAAGGAGCGGACGCCTCAATTCAGACTGTTCGAGGAGGATGCCCAATGCCGCGTCTGTTCACTGCCCTCGAAATCCCGCGCGATGCTGCGCTCTCGCTCTCTCTGCTGCGAGGCGGTCTCCCCGGCGCACGCTGGATCGATGTCGAAAACTACCACATAACCCTGCGTTTTATCGGCGATGTGGAAGGCCATGTGGCCGATGAAATCGCCAATGCGCTTGACCGCGTGCGTCGCCCGGAATTCATGCTCAGCCTGTCGGGGGTCGATACGTTCGGCTCGAAAAAACCGCACAGCATCTATGCCGGTGTCACCCCCTCGCCTGAACTCAATGCCCTGCAGGCAGAAATCGAGCGCATCTGCCAGCGGCTCGGCCTGCCGGCCGATCCGCGGAAATTCACCCCGCATGTCACGATCGCACGGCTGAAAAATGCGCGCATCGAAGATGTGGTGCACTATCTCTCTTCACGCGGCAATTTCGCTACCCTGCCATTCAGGGTTGGCCGCTTTGTGCTGATGTCCTCGCGCGATTCGGTCGGCGGCGGGCCTTACATTGTCGAGGAAGCCTGGCCGCTGGTTTCAGCCTCGCGCCAGAACTGGTCGGCAAGCGCCATCGATGCCGCCAGAACCATGCGGTAGACCCGTTCGAAATCCCCGATATCGCCATAATAGGGATCGGGGATTTCAACCGCCCTGCCCTGAGCGACCTCGGTGAACAGGCCGAGTGTGGCCGTCACGAGCTGCGGCTTGCGCGCGCTGATCAGACGCATGTTCTGCCGATCCATGCCAAGGATCAGATCAAAACGGCGAAAATCCTCTGACACAAGCTGGCGACAGCGCTGACCGGAAATATCAATGCCATGGCGCGCTGCCACCCGGATGGAACGCTCATCCGGCCGCTCGCCGGTGTGATAGCCGTTAAGTCCTGCCGAATCGATGGCGACATGGGTGATGCACCGCTCATCCAGCACATGGCGCATCACGCCTTCAGCCAATGGAGAGCGGCAGATATTACCGGCACAGATGAACAGAATGCTGCTCGGAACGGTTTTGCTCATGACAGATATAGCCTATCCTGTATTCATCAGGTGCAAGATAGGCGACGATCATGGCAGACAACAAGCTGGCAGCAGAAAAAATCGATGAAGCCCTGGCAGCGCTTGATGGCTGGGCAAGGATGGAGGGGCGCGAAGCAATCCACAAAAGCTTCCGCTTCAGGGATTTCAACGCTGCTTTCGGCTTCATGGCCAAGGTGGCACTTTATGCCGAAAAACATGACCATCATCCCGAATGGTTCAATGTCTATAATCGCGTCGATGTGACACTTGCCACCCATAGTGCCCATGGCATCACCATGCGTGACATTGAAATGGCACAATTCATGAATGCGCTCATTTGAGCCGGCATTCTTGCGAAAGGGCAAGGCAATCCCCATTTCTTGTCCGTCGTGCCAAGCAGACCACGACAGGAGTTCTGGCCTCGATGGATAACGTCAAGATTGGTGAAATCCTTGAACCCGGCAGCGAAAGCGAATTCAAGTCGCGTAGCGAGAAGGTGAAACGGGGATTCTGGAAAACCGTTCGCCGTGCAGCGCGGCACACTCCCTTCATGGAAGAGGTGGTGGCCGCCTATTTCTGTGCGATGGATGAAAAGACACCGACGCGCGTGCGCATGACGCTGATGGCGGCTCTGGCCTATTTCGTACTGCCCTTTGATGTCATTCCGGACATGCTGGCAGGCATTGGTTTTACCGATGACATGGCGGTGCTGATGGCTGCCCTCACTGCCGTTCGCAGCCACATGACCATGGCACACCGCATCGCAGCACGCGAGGCGCTGGATCGCGATCTGGAACCGGCATCCAGAAAGTGACCGTTCAGCCTATAGGTTCGCCCCCCAAAATGAATGAACCCGGCACAGGCTGCCGGGTTTTGTGTTTTCATGAGACAAACTCTTGCCGCTTTTTTTGCCGAGATTGCGGCATGCAAACACCTTCATTCACAGCCGGATCAAGTTTTCTTTCAAAACTTCACCCTTTGGTAACCTAGATTAAGGCAGATTAATCAGGATTCATCGAGGCGAAGCTTTCAGCGCGCCTCTGGCAATTGGGGCTTGTATCGGCTGCGATACACTGGAGGGTTGCCAATTACAAATCGGAGCAGCACGTCTGAAAGAAAATCGAGACAACTTTCATGACGTACCAGCAGATTTTGAGCAAACGAAAGAGAACCGGTAAAAAGACAATGCGTGGAAAATCGATCGTCGCGGCTTTTGTGTTAACGATTGGGATGGCAGGGGCTGCACAGGCACAGTCTCCAACCCCGATGGGCGAATTCAATCGCTGGTTCGCTTTTAACTATAAGGCGGCGAACGGCAAGGTCTGCTATGCGCTGACCGCGCCGACCGACAAGAAACCGGAAAATGTCGATCATGGCGATAATTTCTTTATCGTCAGCCACAAGCCGGGACAGAACATCACGCTCGAACCGCAATTCATGGCCGGTTACGAGCTCAATCCAAACAGCAAGGTGACTGTCACCATTGGCAAGCGCAGCTTCAGCATGTTCGTCAATGGCAAGTCCGGCTGGATGGAAAATGCCGCCGAAGAACCGCAGCTGATCGCCGCCATGCGCAATGGCGCGGAAATGCAGGTGTCCGCCCAGTCCAAGCGCGGCACCAAGACCAGTTATACCTATTCGCTGAAAGGCGTTTCGGCAGCCCTTGCCGCCATTCAGAAGTGCAAGTAATCCGGTTTTCCGTGATATGCTCAAAGCCGGGCCAGCAGGCCCGGCTTTTTCATTTGCACATCTGATGCCGCCCCCCATGCCAAGGCCGCATGCCCATTTCAGGCCGACATGCTCTGACATGCTGTTTGACGCAGTTCCGGACGGAAAACCGGTTGCCACTTTTCCTGGAACTGCTTGTGCTGACGCAATATCGCGGCCGATTGCCTGCGCTTGACCAAGCAGGATGACGAATGGGATATTCTGTGTTAAGAGCCCCGGCAACACGGCTCGCACAATGGCATGAGCCATCCCATATGATATCCATGCAAATGCCCTTGCGGGTCTGATGAAGTTTCTGGCGTCCCCTGCAGCTTGCGCCTTTTGACGGTTGAAAACAGATGTCCATTTCGTTCGATCTTACCATTGACGACACGCGCGATGCGCTTGCACGCCATGTGCGCGCCAATCAGGAGCAGAAGCCTTCGCTGATCGGCATGTCGCGTGAGGAAATGGCCCAGGCCCTGATCAAGGTCGGCGTGCCGGAACGTCAGGTCAAGATGCGCATCAGCCAGCTTTGGCACTGGCTCTATGTGCGCGGCGTGTCCGATTTTGCCGATATGCGCAATATCTCCAAGGATCTACGCGCGCTTCTGGCCCAGCATTTTTCCATTGCCCGCCCGGAAGTCGTCGAGGAACAGATCTCGCAGGATGGCACGCGCAAATGGCTGTTCCGCTTTCCGCCGCGCGGTGCCGGCCGGCCGGTCGAAATCGAAAGCGTCTATATCCCGGAAGAAGGCCGCGGCACGCTTTGCATTTCCTCGCAGGTGGGCTGCACGCTGACCTGTTCCTTCTGCCATACCGGCACGCAGAAGCTGGTGCGCAATCTGACGGCGGAAGAAATTCTGGCGCAGCTGCTCACCGCGCGTGACCGGCTCGGCGATTTTCCGGACAAGGACACGCCCGATGGCGCCATGGTACCCGCCGAAGGCCGCAAGATCACCAATATCGTGATGATGGGCATGGGCGAGCCGCTTTACAATTTCGAGGAAGTGAAAAAGGCGCTGTTGATTGCCTCTGATGGCGACGGGCTGTCGCTATCCAAACGCCGCATCACGCTTTCGACCTCCGGCGTCGTGCCCGAAATCTACCGCACCGGCGCAGAAATCGGCGTCATGCTCGCCATTTCGCTACATGCCGTGCGCAATGAGCTGCGCGACATTCTGGTGCCGATCAACAAGAAATATCCGCTGGAACAGCTGATCAAGGCCTGCCGTGAATATCCCGGCCTGTCGAATGCCAAGCGCATCACCTTTGAATATGTGATGCTCAAGGACATCAATGACAGTCTGGAAGATGCAAAACTGCTGGTGAAGCTGTTGCAGGGCATTCCGGCCAAGATCAATCTGATCCCGTTCAACCCATGGCCGGGCACCAATTACCAGTGCTCGGACTGGGAGCAGATCGAGCGTTTTGCCGATTACATCAATGCGGCCGGCTATGCCTCGCCAATCCGCACGCCACGCGGCCGCGATATTCTGGCCGCCTGTGGCCAGTTGAAATCGGAATCAGAACGCCTGCGCAAGAGCGAACGTCTGGCGCTCGAAGCCATGATGATCGCCGGGCACGGCGACTGATCCTGACAACAACATGCAAACAGGCGGATATTGGGGGACAGTCCATGCCAAAGCCGGATTTCTGGGATTATGTTTTTCGCCTCTTTCGCATCCTGTTTGGCATGGCCATCGCCTTCTGGCTTGGCACGGCCTTTTTCGTGGCGCTCAATCTTGGACAGACGATGCGCGAAATGGAGCCCCAGGGCGGTTTTGACAGCGGCACTTTTTCCTTCATTACCGTGCTGTTTGCCACGCCGGTCACGGCGATGATCGTCGGCCAGATTGCGATCTATCCCATCCTGCTTGCGGTGGTGATTGCCGAGATTGCAGGCCGCAAGGATGCGCTTTTCTATATGCTTGCCGGCATTGCCATTGGCGCGCTGATGGTCGGCTATGGCGCATCACACCGGATTCCCTTTGCCGAAAACCTGTTTCAGTCACTGGTGGTCATCTGTTCCTGCATTGTCGGCATGCTGGTCTATTGGCTGATTGCCGGGCGCGGTGCCGGACGGTTTCACCGCCCGGTCGCCTGATCATTTTGCCTGAGCAGTCAGGATTTTCAGCGCGAAAGCCGAAAACACACCGGCAAACAGCCAGTCGACAATGCGCGTAACGGTCGGATTTTTCTTCAACAGGCCTGCAAACTTGTCTGCCGCCAACACCATGGGAATGGTAAATGGCATCGCCAGCGGAATGAAGGACAGGCCAAGGAAGAACAGTTTCCCCGATGCATGCGGATCCTGCGCCGAGACGAATTGCGGCAGGAAGGTCATGTTGAACAGGATGATCTTCGGATTGAGCAGGTTGATGCCAAGGCCTGTCGCCCAGTTCTGCACCAGCGTATGTTTCTTACCCCCGCCCTTTTCCGGCGAAAAGGCAGAGCCCTTGCGGATGGCCTGCAAGGCAAGCCAGACGAGATAGCCCGCGCCGACAATCTTCAGCAGTGTGAAGGCGGCAGGTGAGGCAATGATCAGTGCCGACAAGCCCAAAGCCACCATGGTGGTGTGGATGACAATGCCGGTGCTGGCGCCCGCCATGCAGGCAAAGCCGGCCGCCTTGCCTTCAGACAGGGCGCGGCCGACAAACAGCGTCATGTCCGGGCCGGGCGTGATGGAGAGGATGGCTGTAGCGATGGCAAACTGGACGAAAACTGTCCATTCGGGAATGAAGGTAAGATTGCTCAGAAACGACATGTAGGAAGACTCCGGAAAGGTGCTGGAAAGCTACTCTGGAATTGCGGTTCTTGCCATCGGTTTTTTGCCTTGAAATTTGCGGCAGGATTGCCTGAACCACACCATGCGGCTTGCACGAAAACGCGCAACTGATAAAAGGCTTCCGAGGAATTTGTTAGGGTGCAGCCTCAATTCGCCGCTCCCCATGAACCGGAAGTAAAATCATGAGCAAGCTGAAAGACGTCAAAAAAGTCGTGCTCGCCTATTCTGGCGGCCTCGACACCTCGATCATCCTGAAATGGCTCCAGACGGAACTGGGCGCAGAGGTTGTGACCTTCACCGCCGATCTCGGTCAGGGCGAGGAACTTGAGCCGGCACGCCGCAAGGCCGAAATGCTCGGCATCAAGGAAATCTTCATCGAGGACGTGCGTGAAGAATTCGTGCGCGATTTCGTCTTTCCGATGTTCCGCGCCAATGCCGTCTATGAAGGCGTCTATCTGCTTGGCACCTCGATTGCCCGTCCGCTGATCGCCAAGCACCTGATCGAAATTGCCGAAAAGACCGGCGCCGATGCGATCGCCCATGGTGCCACCGGCAAGGGCAATGACCAGGTTCGCTTCGAACTGTCTGCCTATGCGCTCAACCCGGACATCAAGATCATCGCCCCATGGCGCGACTGGTCGTTCAAGAGCCGCACCCAGCTGCTCGAATTTGCTGAAAAGCACCAGATCCCGGTTGCCAAGGACAAGAAGGGCGAAGCACCGTTCTCGGTTGACGCCAATCTGCTGCACTCCTCTTCCGAAGGCAAGGTTCTGGAAGATCCGTCACAGCCGGCACCTGAATATGTCCATATGCGCACCATCTCGCCGGAAGCAGCACCTGATCAGCCGACCATCATCAAGATCGGCTTTGAGCGTGGTGATGCCGTTTCGATCAATGGCGTGCGCATGTCGCCGGCAACCCTGCTTGCCAAGCTCAATGATTATGGCCGCGACAATGGTATCGGTCGTATCGACCTTGTCGAAAACCGCTTCGTCGGCATGAAGTCGCGTGGCGTTTATGAAACGCCGGGCGGCACGATCCTGCTTGCCGCACATCGCGCAATCGAATCGATCACGCTCGACCGTGGCGCAGCCCACCTCAAGGACGAGCTGATGCCGCGTTATGCCGAACTGATCTATTACGGTTTCTGGTTCTCGCCAGAGCGCGAAATGCTGCAGGCTGCCATTGACCTCAGCCAGCGCCATGTCGAAGGTGAAGTCACACTCAAGCTCTACAAGGGAAATGTGATGGTAATCGGCCGCGAATCGGAAAAGTCGCTCTATTCCGACAAGCTCGTCACCTTCGAGGACGACCAGGGCGCCTACGACCAGAAGGATGCTGCAGGCTTCATCAAGCTCAATGCGCTGCGTCTGCGCACACTGGCAGCACGCAACCGCAAGTCCCAGGGCTGAACAAAAAGGCCCCTCATCCAACCGGATGAGGGGCCTTTTGCATCTGCAATTCAAACGCCTTCCGGCAGGAAGGGATCAGGCGGCGTGGCGGATGCCCGCCAGCATTTTTTCCTCGCCAGGGCGAAGGGTCAGCACCCGCACGCCATCAGAGGTGACGGCAACCGTATGCTCGAACTGGGCTGAAAGTTTTCCGTCGCGCGTGACCACCGTCCAGCCATCCTTTTCGGTCTTTACCTTGGCCGTGCCCTGATTGAGCATCGGCTCGATGGTGAACACCATGCCTTCGCGCAAAATTTCGCCTGTTCCGGGCTTGCCGAAATGCAGGATCTGCGGCTCCTCATGCATTTCGCGTCCGATGCCATGGCCGCAATAATCCCGCACCACGCCATAATCATGCCGCCTGGCGTGGCGCTCAATGGCATAGCCGATATCGCCGGTGGTAGCCCCCGGGCGCACCGCGGCAATGCCCTTCCACAAAGCCTCATAGGTGACGCGCACAAGCCGCGCAGCATGGGGCATCACCGTGCCGATCATGTAGGTCTTGCTGGAATCGGCAATAAAGCCATCCTTTTCCAGCGTGATGTCGAAATTGATGATCTCGCCATCGGCAATCACATCATCAACCGAAGGCATGCCGTGGCAGACTACCTCATTGCGCGAAGCATTCAGCACATAAGGGTAATCATATTGCCCCTTGCTGGCGGGCCGGGACTTCAGTTCATTGACGATATAATCTTCAACCAGATCATTGACCTGCATGGTGGTCATGCCAGCAAGCCGCATCTGGTCGATGAAGGTGAAGACGGAAGCCAGAAGTGAGCCGGCTGCCGCCATTTTTTCCAGTTCGGCAGGCGTCTTGATCATGACAGCCTCTGCGGCGCGACTTGCAGATTCACATTGGCCTGTCGCAACTGCATCTGGACAATCTCGTTGAAAGAAAGGTCTGGATTGGCCTGCGCCAACATGCCAATCTTCATCCAGTATTCTGCCTGCGCATTGATCGAACGGCACATGACGTCGCTTGCCTTGCGTAACTCCTCATGCAGCTCGTCGCTGATCTTTACGATACCCATGATTGCGTTCCATCGCTTTATATATGAAACGTATATTGTTTGTATATGAACGGAAGTCAACCGGATGAAGCGGCAGAAAGGCTGTTGTTTTCGCAGCCGGACGGAAAGCCGGTTCCCGCTTTCCCGGAACCGCTAGTTCCAGATACCGACGAAAAACACCGCGCAATAATGCAGCGCTGCCCCCACAACGACAAAGCCATGCCAGATCGCATTCTGGAAGCGCAGGCGTTCCCAGACATGGAAGATGACGCCCAGCGAATAGACCGCCCCACCTGCCGCGATCAGCCAGAAAACCGATGGCGGCAGTGACTGGATCATGGTGTCATAGACCATCATGCCGCTCCAGCCGAGCGCCAGATACAGCAGTATAGACAGGCGGTCGAAACGTCCGGGCAGAAACAGCTTGAGCAGAATGCCAAAGATCGCCACGCCCCAGACGAACAGCAGAAGCGGCATGGCCCGCTCGCCCATATGCATGGCAAAGGGCGTATAAGTGCCGGCAATCAGCAGATAAATGGCAGAATGGTCAAACCGGCGCAGGAACCATTTGGTCGAGGATACCGGCCAGATATTGTAGGTGGCGGAAATGGCCAGCGCCAGCACAAGGCTTGCCAGATAAACACCGGAAGAAACCGTCACCGCAACCGGTTGGTTCGGCAGAAAATAGCCGAGCATGGCAATCGCGCCGACAATTGCCAGCGCAACGCCAAGCACATGGATGATACCGTCCGCCCAGAGTTCCGCGCGGTCATAATTCCATCGGACCTTATGTGGCGGCTCTTTGCCCATGATTGTCCCCATCATCCTCATGACAGGAAACTGCCATTCGTATGTAGCCTCAATATGACAGTATGTCGGGAGACAGTCTGCCGTCATGAACGGAAGCAGTCAAGGCAGCCCCCATATGTGGATGCTTGTCCAAACCGGCCATGCGGTTTGGGCGAAGCCATCAGTTTACGGCAGGCTTTGCCGCCGGAACGACATTGCCCTTGACACCCGGCAATGCGGCTGGCTGGACAGTGGCCGTATCATCTGCAGCCGTCTCCATCCTTGCCGCCGCTTCACGCGTCGGGCCATTCCGGAAGCTGCCGTCAAGGCCGGTTTCACGCAAGAGCCCCTTGCGCTTGGCGTCATAATAATAACCGCGTGCATAAAGGCGCACGGCCTGGTTTTCATCCCCCCCTGCAACCTTGTATGCGCCTGAAAGATAGCGAACGGCATATTTCAGATTGGTTTCGGCATCGAGCAGCCCCTTGGCCGGCCCCTTATAGCCCATGCCGCGTGCTGTCGGATGACTGATCTGCATCAGGCCATAATAGGGCCCGTTGCGCGCGGCCGGATTGAAGCGGCTTTCGCGATGGACAACGCGGCGCACCAGACGTTCAGGCACATTATAGGCTTCGGAATATTTGGCGATCAGCAGGTCAATATCACGCGGTGCCGTTGGCGGCGTGACAAAGGCCACGTCGGCGGCAAGCGAAGCGGGTGAAGCTTCCGCCTTGGCTGCGGCAAAAGCCATGGCTGGCTGCATCTGGCCGCGCTCGGCCGGAACGGGAATACCGCCGGAAAAAACCGGGGGCTGATCTTCATCAGACACGGTGTCCGCAACAGGGGCCATGGCCAGGGCCTGCGCCTGAAGCCGGGCCTTGCCGGCATCCTCAGCATTCAGGGTCGGTGCCTGCGACCGGGCGCCGGTCTGATCTGCAGCAAGGCTTGTGGCGGCTTGTGCGGCACCGGCAGCCTCTGCGCCGGCCTTTGTTCCTGCCGCATTGGCGGCAACTGCCGCCTGCCTGCCTGCCGTATTGGTCACATCGCCTGACTGGGCAGCATTTGCGGTTTGTTCACCTGCATTCTGCCCTGCATCAGAGGCAGGCGAAACCAGTGCTGTCTTGATAGCCTCGCCGTTATTACTGGTGGTGTTGCAGGCGCTGAGCGCCATGGCGCATCCCAGCAGCGCCAATCCAGTGGCAAGAGACGGTCGTTTTGGCTGCGAAGAGGACAAAGGGAAAAGACGCAGCATTGATCCTACTCGCCGAAATCGCGTTCAATGCGCTGCTCAAGCTCGACAAGGTCTTCTGGCAAAGGCATGCCGCTCGCCTTGAGTGCATTCAGCTTTTCACGCAAAATCTCGCGGATTTCATGCGCGTCTTCAGGCTGATTCACCATTTCCCTGAACAGGAGTGCGATTTCCGCCTTGATTTCCTCGAATGCCATCCAGATCCTCTTGGCCTGACGACCCGCAACAGGCCGCTCAGTCAAACAAATTTCCTTCAGTCGACAGACATGGTTTAACATGCAAATGCCGCCAAGCGGAAGCATGAAACGACCGCTCTGCGGCAAAATGAATGTTTCAGGACGTAACAAAGACTTCAGACCAGCGCGGCAACAGGCGCAACCAAAAACATCAAATCATTGATTTCATGAGTTAATATTCCAAAACCATCGAATCCCAGATGGTTGCCTGCATCGAACAGGTAAATGCTCATCCAGATCAATGCCGCAATGAGTAGAATGGCCAGAATCATGAGGACAAGCAGCCGCCGACCGACAGAACTGCTGCCATTTGGATGAGCCTTCATACCTAATCGTTATCCTGATCAATCATCATTCGATGCATTCAAATCGTCGGGCTCAACTCCTTCCTCACGGACAGAAGGCGCAAGATAGCCCTCTTTGGTGAGCCATTGACGCAGGATCAGCGCAATAGCCTCCGTCTGGTTCAGCCGTGGATGCTTTTCAGCAATGAAGCGTTCCAGAGCAGAGTGAATATCCTCCGGCAGATAGGTGCTCATGATCCCTCCGATTTTACACAACCCGGACTGACAGTCGCGGCAGACCTTCGATCGTTGCGACAACTTCGTCGCCACGCCTGACCGGGCCAACTCCTGCCGGCGTACCGGTAAAGAGAAGATCACCGGAATAAAGTGTAAAATATGTCGATAAATAGGAAATTGCCTCGGCCACTTTCCAGATCATCTGGTTGAGATCGCCAGACTGGCGCGTTTCGCCATTCACACTGAGCGCAATCGTGCCCTTTGCCAGATGGCCGCATTCGGCCACAGGAACCAGTGCCGAGCATGGCGCAGAATGATCAAACGACTTGCCCAGCTCCCACGGGCGGCCATCCTTTTTGGCCTCCGCCTGCAGGTCGCGGCGTGTCATGTCAATGCCAACGGCATAACCGAAGACATGATCAAGCGCCTTTTCGACCGGAATGTCACGCCCGCCTTCCTTGAGCGCGACCACAAGCTCAACCTCGTGATGCACATTGTCAGACTTCACCGGATAGGGAAAATCCGCGCCATCCGTGACAAGGCAATCTGCACTTTTCAGAAAGAAAAATGGCGGATTGCGTGTTGGATCACTGCCCATTTCAATGGCGTGATCGGCATAATTCTGGCCGACGCAATAAATCCTGCGGACGGGAAAGCGAGCCGTGGTTCCCTGAACGGCCAGTGCAGGCTGAGCCGGTGGCGTGATCACATAATTTGTCATGAATAAAGTTCCCGTCTGCTTTGCATAATTCTGCGGTATTTTGCCGGGCTGCGCAGCATCCCGCAAGTCTTGCTGATGCCAGGCTTGTCAAAATTCCCTGTTATCATCAGCAAGACAAAAAAGACGTTAACGCAGCCAGGAACGGACAATACACGCTTTGTTATTCCCAAATGCGAAGATTGATCTATCCTGCCTTGCAAAGACCATGGAAGCACTGCAGTGGCTTTTGATGCAGAATCTCAAGACATTGCATTACCAACCAATCTATTGGACGGGAATCGAATGAGCGTCAGAACGATTGCCACTACCCCTTATCAGGACCAGCGGCCGGGCACATCGGGCCTGCGCAAGAAAGTTCCGGTTTTTCAGCAGCCCAATTATGCGGAAAATTTCATCCAGTCTGTTTTCGACGTGCTGGAAGGTTTTGCCGGCAAGACGCTGATCGTCGGCGGCGACGGACGCTTCTATAACCGTGAAGTGATCCAGAAGCTGATCAAGATGGCCATTGCCAATGGCTTTGGCCGCATCATGGTTGGTCAGGGGGGCATTCTGTCCACCCCTGCCGCATCCAACATGATCCGCCAGTACAAGGCCTTTGGCGGCGTGGTGCTGTCGGCCAGCCACAATCCCGGCGGGGAACATGGCGATTTCGGCATCAAGTTCAATGTCGCCAATGGCGGCCCGGCGCCGGAAAAGATCACCGAAGCAATCTATGCCCGCTCGAAGGTGATCAGCGAATACAGGATTTTCGACACTGCCGATATTGATATCGACACGATCGGCACGAAGAAGATTGGTGATGCCGAGGTCGTCATCTTTGATCCGGTGGCCGATTATGCGGCACTGATGGAGAAGCTGTTCGACTTTGATGCCATCCGCGCCATGATCAAGGGCGGCTTTACGCTCCGTTTTGACGCCATGCATGCTGTCACCGGTCCCTATGCCAAGGAAATCCTTGAACACCGGCTTGGTGCGCCGGAGGGAAGCGTGGTCAATTTCGTGCCGCTGCCGGATTTTGGCGGCCATCACCCCGATCCCAATCTGGTCTATGCCAGAGATCTCTATGATCTGATGATGTCGGACAAGGCGCCGGATTTCGGCGCAGCCTCGGACGGGGATGGCGACCGCAATCTGATCATCGGACGCGGCATTTTTGTCACCCCATCCGATTCGCTGGCCATTCTTGCCGCCAATGCGCATCTGGTGCCGGCCTACAAGGACGGCATCAAAGGCATTGCCCGTTCCATGCCGACCAGCGCTGCCGCCGACCGCGTTGCGGAAAAGCTTGGTATCGGCATGTATGAAACGCCAACCGGCTGGAAATTCTTCGGCAATCTGCTGGACGCCGACAAGGTGACGATCTGTGGCGAGGAAAGCTCCGGCACCAGTTCCAACCACGTGCGCGAAAAGGATGGACTGTGGGCCGTCCTGCTCTGGCTCAATATTCTGGCAGTGCGCAAAGAGAGCGTCAAAGCAATCGTGGAGGGCCATTGGGCGAAATTCGGCCGCAACTATTATACGCGCCATGACTATGAAGAAGTCGATGCCGATATTGCACAGAAACTGGTGACGGATCTGCGCGCCAGGCTGGCAAGCCTTCCAGGCAGCACGGTCAATGGCCTCAGGATCACCAAGGCCGATGACTTTGCCTATCATGACCCGATCGATCATTCGGTAAGCGAACATCAGGGTGTGCGCATCTATTTCGAAGGCGGCGGCCGCGTCGTGCTGCGTCTGTCTGGGACGGGTACATCCGGCGCGACGATCCGCATCTATATCGAGCGATTCGAGGCCGATCAGAGCAGGCACAATCTCGACACACAGGAAACGCTTGCCGCGCTGATCGAGGCGGCAGAGCAGATTGCCGAGGTGAAAAAGCGCAGCCGCCGCTCTGGCCCAAGCGTGATTACCTGATGGCATGGCTTGCAATGAAAAAGGGCCTCGCGGCCCTTTTTCATTCAAACACGATGGCAGGGGCTGCCTTGCCGCCTTTTGCGCCTTGGAGATTGTCCCAGACCTTGCGCGCAATGTCGCGATAGATGGCGGCATGCAGGCTTTCCGGCTCAACCGCCGTGATCGGCGTGCCATTGTCGGAATAGACACGTACATCCATGTGCAGCGGCACCTCGCCCAGGAATGGCACATTGAGACGCTCGGCATCCTTGCGCGCGCCGCCATGACCGAAAATGTCATAGCGCTTGCCGGTATCGGGCGCGATGAAATAGCTCATATTCTCGATAATGCCGAGCAGGGGCACATTCACCTTGCGGAACATGTTGAGCCCCTTGCGTGCATCGATCAGCGCCAGATCCTGCGGCGTGGAGACAACGACCGCACCGGCAAGCGGCACCTGTTGCGCCATGGTAAGCTGCGCATCACCCGTTCCAGGCGGCATATCGACCACCAGCACGTCGAGATTGCCCCAGGCAACCTCGCGCAACATCTGGGTGAGTGCCGACATGACCATTGGCCCACGCCAGATCATCGGCGTTTCCTCATCCACCATGAAGCCCATGGACATGACTTTCAGGCCATAATTTTCCATCGGTTTCAGCACGCGCCCATCCACGGTTTCAGGACGGCCGGCAAGGCCGAGCAGGCGCGGCATGGATGGCCCATAAATATCGGCATCGAGAATACCGACCTTCAGGCCATTGGCCTGCAGGCCGAGCGCCAGATTGACCGCCGTGGTCGACTTGCCAACACCACCTTTGCCGGAGGCAACGGCAATGATGTGGTCAACACCGGGAACGCCCGCCTTTTGCGGCGACTGATGGCCAGACTGCGGTGCATGTCTTGGCGCAGACGGAGCCGGACGTGGCGGCGCATCATCGCTGGTGCGCCCGCCCTTCTTTTCAGCCGTCAGCGTGACCAGCGCGCTCTTGACACCCGGAATGTCCTTCACCGCCCTTTCCGCCGCCAGACGCATCGGCTCCAGCGCATTGGCACGTTCTGCCGGTATGGTGATAGAGAAGAACACCTTGCCGTCGGCAATGAAAATATCAGACACCAATCCAAGCGAGACGATATCGCTCTGGAAATCCGGCCCTGTCACGGTCTTCAGCCGTTCCAGCACCTGTTCGCGCGTTACACCAGACATTGCAAATCCATTTCTGCGCAAAGCCATTTCTGCCGGTCAAGCCCTGGCGCTTCACATTGCCTTATTGGGCTTGCCCATCTCATGTGTCTTGAGATAATCCAGTTTTATCAAAAAGACCAATGGTCATATGCTGACCGGCAAGAAATCCTCCAAGGCATGCCTGCCCAGACCGGAAAATGGCCCGGCATGACAGGGTATGCGAAAATGAAAGCAAGGCATTTCGTCTGCAAGACAGGGAATGCGGCAGGAAAGGCAAGGCAATGGCAAAAGCCATCCATTCGATGATTCGTGTGCTTGACGAGGAAAGATCCGTTTCCTTCTACAATCAGGCCTTTGGCCTTGAAGTCGCAGAGCGCATCGATTTCGAAACCTTCACGCTGATCTATCTCAGCAATTCCGAATCAAGCTTTGAACTGGAGCTCACCGTCAACAAGGGGCGTACCGAGCCTTACAATCTGGGCGACGGCTATGGCCATCTTGCCGTGTCGGTGGATGACATTGACGCCGAATATGCCCGTTTCAATGAACTTGGCTTCAAGGTCGGCAAGCTTGTTGATTTCAAGAACAATGGCGTCGACATTGCGCGCTTCTTCTTTGTCGAAGACCCGGACGGCTACAAGATCGAAGTGCTCCAGCGCGGCGGACGCTATCTGTAAACCGGACGACGCGCTTTCCGGCCTTTCCGCCCCTTGGCAAGGACAGTGCGCGCCGCTTAAATAGGCGACGGAAAAGAGAGTTCGACATTGATCGGCAAGATGACAAGGCGAGACATGACAGGACTGGCAATACGCTTGCTCAGCGTCATTGCGCTTCTGTTCATCAGCTTTGCCCATAAGCCGATCAATTTCACTGTTCCGCTCAATATGGCGGCTTATATGCTACCGGATGGCAGCTATCCGGTGATTTGCCGTGATAGTGACGACCATTCTGCCCATGATTCCGGCGCGCATTTCAAACCCGACAGCTGCGATGCCTGCCGCCTGTCTTCATCGGTGATCTGCCCGGCGCCTCAGCCTTCAACAGGCGCGGCACCGCATATTGCCGTAGCTCATGCACCTGTTCCACCACAGCCGGTGCTGTGGCGCGACATCTATCCGCCATCGGCCCCGCCACAGGCGCCCCCGCTTGCCTGAATAGTTTCAACCACGCGCATGGCAAAGCCTGTCTTGCGCATCCCTTGATCTATTCAGGAATTCAAACGATGAAAATCTATCGTCATTTCACCGCGCTTGCAGTCCTTGGTGTTCTTTCCCTTGGTGCCGGCGCTGCCGAAGCCCATTCCACCCTTGAACAGAGCGAAGCCAATGCCGGCAGCCGCTACAAGGCCATCGTGCGCATTCCGCATGGCTGCGGACACAAGGCCACGACCAAAGTGACCATTGAACTGCCGGAAGGTTTTCTCGCCGCCAAGCCGCAGGCAAAGGCCGGCTGGAAAATCGAAACCGTCAGCGGCGACTATGCCAAGACCTACAAGCTTTTCGGCAAGGATATCAGCGCTGGCGTGCGCATGGTCGTGTTCAGCAATGGCAATCTACCCAGCAACCATTATGATGAATTTGTCGTGGTCGGCCATCTCGCCAATTTCGACAAAGACACGACACTCGCCTTCCCGGTCACGCAAAATTGCGGCAAGGATGCCTCCGTCGCATGGACGGAAGTGCCCCAGCCCGGCCAGAACGCGCATGGCCTGAAAAACCCGGCGCCAACACTTCTGGTACGTGCCGCACAGGAAGATCACAGCCATCACCACATGCACGATGAGACCAAGCATGACGACCACAGCGCCCATGCTGGTCATGGTGGTGCTGGTCATGCCGCGGCAGGCCACGAAGCAACCCATGGCAATGCCATGCATGCAGACCATCAGGCCGCAATGCCAGACATGGCTTCAGTCAAGGCAGGTGATCTGCAAATCACCGCCCCCCTCATCCGCGCCATGGTTCCCGGCTCGAAAGTGGCTGGCGGCTTCCTCACCATCAGCAATAATGGCAAGGACAATGACCGGCTTGTCGGTGTTACCACAGATGGCGTCAAGCAGGTGGAAATCCACGAAATGGCCATGGTCGATGAAGTGATGAAAATGCGCAAGCTGGAAAATGGCCTTGCCATCCCGGCCGGCAAGACCGTCGAGCTGAAGCCCGGCGGCTATCACCTGATGTTCATCGAACCAGCCAAGCCTTATGCCGAAGGCGACAAGGTTCCGGTCACACTGGAATTTGAAAAGGCCGGCAAGGTTGAGCTTGCCTTCCCGGTTGGCCCGCGCAAGGGCGGACACTGATTGCGGCAAGGCATTATCCGTCAGGCAGCCATTGCGGCTGCCTGACCATTTCCCAAACGGCTCCATCTCTACCCATTTCCATGAAATATATTGGAATCATTCCAAATGATTGGAAATCAATGACTTATTTTAACATGAGTTATTGACTCCAGATTTGTTTCATGGTTCCCTTGCTGCAGCGTCATTGTCATTCCCGGCCATGGTGCTGTTCTCATTTTGACACCTTTGATTTTTGGGCCTTGAACCCTTAGGATTGGAGGACCGAATGTTTGGTCACGGTGAATGCCGGGCCGCGCTGCCAGCTGGCAAGAGCCGGCATTTTGGTGGATCGCGGTTGCGGCATGATGAAATTGCAGCCCCTTCCCGCATGCATGTGCGCCAATACCGCATTGCGCCTTCTCCGCATGCAGCCGAACCCGGATGGGGGTGGGCATGAATATCCACATTTCACAACTCAATGGCGCCAATACGAGCGGCTATTTTGACCGCACACCGGAACGTCTTGTGCTTGAAGGCTATCGCCGCTGGACGGCCGGTTTTGAAACGGGCTCCATCGTGCCGTGGGAAATGGTCTGGGGACTTTATGCGGAACATCTCGGACTTTCGCAGGCCAAACGTGCCATTCCCGATCTTTCCGTCTTCATCCGCACGCTGCATCATTGCGCAAGATGCAGTCTGGCGGCCTTTCCATTCGATTCACAGCAGGTCTGCCGTGAGGAATGTCTGGTGCTCGGCCTGATTTCCGGCCTGCAGAATCAGGATGCGCTGCTGAGCGTTACCTGTCTGGAGGCCTTGGTCACGCCAAGTCGCTGCGACATCGTGGCAGATGCTGCACGCGACTTTGCCAACACTTTGGCCGATTTTGGCCAGACTTTGCTGCCAATACCGCTGCACGCAATCGATCTGGCTCTGAAAAGGGGCCCAAAGGCAACCATTCATTGAGCCGACCATTTGTCGGACAGACAAAATTCTTGAGTCGCCGATAAATGGCGCAAGGAGAAAATATGTACGCCAGAACAGAAAGACGACTGGGCATTGCCGCAGCTCTGGCCCTGACATTTGCTGCCTTTGTCATGCCAGGCAGCATGAATCATCTCGCGCCACGCGATGCTGCCATGCGCGTGCCCACCATCGAGAAGACCGAACCTGTCGATCTGGCAGTCTTCAGCAATGCGGCTGCCAGCGCCGTTCATTATGACTGAGGCACAGGCCGATCATCCGACGATGATCGGCGCCTTGCCCTGCACGCGATCATAAAGATCGATAATATCCTGATTGATCAGGCGGATACAGCCGGACGACATGGCCTGTCCGATCGACCACCATTCGGGTGAGCCGTGAATGCGATAGCCGGTATCGCGTCCATCCTTGTAGATGTAAAGCGCACGCGCACCGAGTGGATTGTCCGGCCCCGGCTCCTGACCATTACGGTATTTTGCCAGCTCAGGCTTGCGCTGGATCATTTCCGGTGGCGGCGTCCAGCGCGGCCACTGTTTCTTGTACTGCACATTGGCCGTACCTGACCATTCAAAGCCGGCCTTGCCTATGCCAATGCCATAGCGCATGGCCTCGCCACCCGGCAGGACATAATAAAGGAAGCGATCCTTCAGGCTGACGACAATGGTTCCCGGCGCCTGACCTGTCGGATCCGGCACAATCTGGCGACGATACTGCTTGGGTATTTTCTGATAGGGAATGGCAGGCAGGGAATAGGGCCCTTCCTGCACCGCGGCATACATCACCTCTGGCGAAGACAAGGAGCGATCCACACTCACCTGCGGGCGCATCGGCGTAATCGCCCCGGTGGTCATCTGATCAAGTTCTGTCTTCAGGGCAGACATATCGAAAGTTTGCGAGCAGCCTGCCGCTCCGCTGACGAAGACTGCGCCAGCGCCAAGCAGAAAACCGCGGCGCGTCTGATGTTCACTCAACTTCTTCATGCAAACCGACCAAGATACGGGTTGGCAAACCGCCCGGCAAAGCCGTACGAATACCCAACAATTTGCATATTCATGGTTGAGGAAGCGTTAAACGGTGCATTATGCCGTTTACAATTTGCAGAATTCCCGCGTTCTGCTTCAATTTAGGGCAATTCCAGGAAAGCAGCCTTCCGATTTTCCGTCCGGAGTTGCGAAATAACAATATGCTGGAGCAGTTCAGAATTTCCGTGAAAGGCCTGAATTGCTCTAATAGTCTTTTTCATAGAAGATACCGGCGCTTGAATTGCCATCAGAGCCAAGCGAACCTTTGACCTTCAGGTTCTTGCTGATATCGAGATTGACCGTCCCCTTGGTCGAACCTTGTGCCCCGGCCTCAACACCAAGATAGATATTGTCGCGGATATAGCGGCCAGCGCGCACGGCCGTCTGCCCCTTGCTGTTGGTCACCACATCCAGATCATCAAGGCCGGTTCCCTGCCGCAGCTTGTTCAGGAGCGACGTATTGGAGCCACCGGCAAGTTCTGCCGCCGCGGCTGCCAGTTGCGCGATCTGGAACGCCGACAGTTCGCCGATGGAGCGCTTGAAGATCAGCTGCGCCAGCACTTCATCCTGCGGCAGTTCCGGCGTGGATGAGAAAGAGATGTTCAGATTATCGACCGTACCGGAAACCGTCACAATCGCCGTGACGGTACTGCCTTCGGAACGAGCGACGAAATTGAGCTGCGGGTTGAGATCGCCAACCAGCGTGACACTGCCTTCCGAGAAGGTGATGCGCTGACCGAGAATGTCGATTCGACCGCGGATCATGTCGAAGGCACCAACCGGCTTGATATCGGCAGCCGTGCCCGTGAGCCGCACGCTGCCGCCCAGTTCTGCATCAAGCCCGCGACCGCGCACGAAAATCCGGTTCGGCGCCTTGACCATCAAATCAAGCCGCGGCCCGCCGGACGAGGCTGATTTTGTGCCACGTTCACGCTTTTCAACCTTGGCCCGGTCAAGCGTGGTCTGGACATTCCTTGGCGTATTCTTGTGTTCAACCGGCACATAGCTTGCGCTGCCGCCAAGATTTTCCGGCACGGAGATTTCCGCGCGCGCGACATCGATCTGACCAGAAATCAGCGGATCGCGCAGCAGCGCGCCTGTGATGTTCATGCTGCCATTGACCGTCGCAACCACCAGCTTGCCATCGGCATAACGCGCCTTGTCAAGCTTGATCGTGATATCGGATGGCATAGCTGCGGCAATATTGGTGGAGATGGTGCCGCTGGCCGAAACCGTGCCGCCGCCGGAAATCGCCGCATTGACCTGACGCAGCGTGATGGTTTCCCCATCCATGCTGGCCATGACATTGATATTGTTGAGGCGCAGATTGGTTTCCGGGTCAACGAATTGCGCGCCATTGGTCGAGAACATGCCGCGAATCTGTGGCCGGTCGAAGCCGCCGGAAACACTAGCCGTAAGTGACAATGTGCCTGTTGCCTGCGAACCGCGCTCGGCAAGAAAGCGGTTTGCCAGCGCCAACGGAATGGAGCCGTTGACATCAACGCCAAGCCCCTGACCGGAAAATGGCACCTTGCCGCTTGCGCTTACCTTCATGTCGCGCGGGCCATCGACCGTCAGCGAAGCCAGATCTATCGCCATGGTCGCATAGCTGCCCTTGGCCTGAAGGGTGAGCGGTGCAAGGCCATTATCACGCAGTGTCCTGGTAGCAAGGCCCGTGCCGCGCAGGTCAAAGCTTGCCTGCGGATTGGTGAGCGGGCCGGTGACCCGCGCCGTGCCCGTGACATTGCCGGCCAGCTCCTGTTCCTTGACGGCGCCATTCAAAAGACCAAGCGGCAGGTTTGCGAGATTGACATCCACTGCCAGCTCGCCGCCCTTGCCAAGCGGCACATTGCCTTTGGCCGTAACATCGACGCCATTGCCCTTGGCAGCACCGCCAGTAACGCGGGCATCAATATTGAGCCGGTTGCCGTCGGTTGTGCCCTTGGCTGTGGCATTGAGTGTTGCAAGGCCCTGTTTTTTCAGTTCCGCTGCCGTCACACCATGCGCCGACAGATCAAAGACGACATTTGGCGCAGCCTTCGTGCCGGTAATGCGTGCCGTTCCGTCAACCGTGCCACCCAGCCCCAGTTCTTTCTTGTAGGCATTGGCGAGCGCCAGCGGCAATTTTGCCAGGACAACCGACAGATCAAGCTTTTCGCCAATCGCACCATCGACCTTGACCTGACCGTCGCCGGTCTTGATCACGATATTTCCCAAGGAGATATCGCTGCCCTGCATGGCGATGGTGGCCGGGGCGGCAAGACTTGCCGCAAGCGTGCCCTGTTTCACATCGGCAGAGGCAAGCGATAGCAGGAAGCCGCCATCCTTTGGCTCCAGCGAACCGGCCGCATTGGCAGAAGTTCCCATGGTAAGTCTGGTCGAGGCAGTGAAATCGGTCTTTGACCCGGTGGCGTTGGCCTTGGCACTGAAACTGTCAACGCCAAGTGTACCCAGCAGAATATCGCGCGCTGAAGCCGTACCGTTTACGACCGGCACACCGAAAAGATCCTGTGCGGTCAGGGCCGCTTCGGCGGACGTGATATGATTGCCATTGACCTTCAGATCTTTCACTGTCGCATTGACCACGGCATTCTGCAGGCCATCCTTGGCATCAAGCGTGATATCGGCATTGGCCGCGCCCGTGGCCTTGGCAAGCGCCAGGGCAGCCGCCGTTGAGACATCCGGCGCATTCAGCAGCAGCTTGCCGGTCAGAAGCCCCTTGGCATCTTGCGTGATGTCACCGGAAAGATGCGCGCCACCCGCATTGAACAGCAGATTGCTGAAGCGCTTTTCATCATTGACGATGTCGATCAGCGCACCGAGATCCACCATCTCGCCATTAAGCTGCGCCGAGCCGGCAAGCTTGCCCGACAGGCTTGTGCCCGTTTTGGCATTGCCATCAAGCAGCGCGTTGAAGTCCAGCCCGCCATTGCTGAGCTTGCGCCCGGCAAGCATGCCCTGCGGCGCCTCAGCGCGCAGCGCGAGCGCAATCAACCTGTCGCTGCCGCGCGCACTGCCCTTCACCGTCATGCGGCCAGACGCCGTATCGGAAAGCAGTTTCAAGTCAGACAGCATCACGCCGAAATCAAAATCGGCCTTGTCAGAAGCAAAGGAGCCATTGGCTGTGATTTCGCTCTGCGCATTGCCGACACGGAAATTGCGTGCGACGAAACCATCACTGTTGCGGCCAAGGCCACCGCTCAATGTCACGGAACCGTTGAGAATCCGGTCAATGGCTTCCGTACCGGTGCGCATGTTCTGCGCCGTGCCAGCGAGATCGAGATCGAAAGCGCCGCTGATCGGTCTGACCGTGCCTGATGCCTTCAGATCAATGCTGCCTGAAAGATCACGTTCGGCAAGGGCGGCAAAAGGCGCAAGGCTGGCAATCTTGGCAACAATATCGCCATCAAAGGTCAGATCGCTGATCTTGCCGGTGAGATCAAGGCTAAGGCCGTTGCCGGCAATGTTGGCCCGCGTCAGGTCAACCGGAGAACCGGCCTGCCATGCACCGGCAATATCAAGCCCGATGTGTTCGCCAAGCGCCCTGGCAATATCCGCGCGCGGCGATGAAAGACCATCCACCCCGCCCTTGACATTGAAGGTGATGTGGCGATTGGCAGGGTTCGACAGGTTTTCCGCCACACCGCCCATATCAATGCCGATATTGGCGGCAGTGAATGTTGCCGTCTGCAGGCCTGCAATCGCAAGTGTGCCCGTCCAGTCATTGCCGGGATTGGTCCCATAGGCAAGCTGCAATTTCGCATTGGCAATGGAGGTTTCCGCGCCCTTGACCGGCAGGAGCACCCGGCCATTGGCTTCATCCGCAATGGTGCCATCAATGCGCAGCATGGTGAGAAAGCCATCATCGCCGGTATCGGCAGCAGCCTTCAGTTTCATCGCGGCATTGTTGAGCGTGAGATCATCAAGACGGAAGCCGCCGGCATCCTTCAGCATGCCATCGGCAGAAAGAACGGTTTCCGCGCCAAAGAAATCGCGGAAAACCGGCGGCACGAGGACAGCAATCGGGCCATTGAAACGGGCAGCGAAAACACGCCCATCGCCCTGACGGTCAAGCGTGAACAGGCCGGTCAGGGTGCGGCTGCCATTGGTATCAAGTGCCAGATCCACCTTCAGATCATCCAGCGTGCCAGCACCTGTCAGCTTCATTTCGACCGGCGGACGGCCCTCGATTTTCAGCACATTGGCGACAATGCCATTGGCAGGCTCGGAAACGGTGAGATCAAGATCAAGCTTCTGATCCGCATTGGCATAATTGGCGCGCAGCGTGAATATGCCGCCCGGCCCATCCAGACGCTGGATGTCGAAACTGGACGTGAGCGAACCGTCGACAAGCGACAGGCTTCCCTGCAGGGAGACTTCCGATGCCAGTCCGAAAATATCCTGTCCAAAATACAGATGCGCCACGTCCAGCCGGTCAAGATTGATCGCAAGTGGCAGTTCCGGCAGGCTGAAACTCGATGATTCCGGCGATGGCAGGCTGTTGTCCGGCAAAGGCTTGCGGATGAAATCAATCCGCTCTGCCGTCAGCGACTGGATGCTCAGATTGCCGCGCAGCAGCGCAAGGCGGCTCCAGTTCAGGCGCGCATTGTCAATGCGCAGCCACACGCCCTCCCGGTCGGCAATGGTAATGGAGGCAACACTGGCCTCAGACGACAACGCACCGCTGATGCCGGAGATGGTGATGCGGCGGTTTGGCGCGGAAAGCTGGTTTTCCACGAATGACAGGAAATATGACTTTTCTTCTTCCGCCTGTTGCGCGACAGCCGGTGCTGCAAAAAGCAAGAAGGCGATGATTGCAAGTAACCTGGTCAAAACGCCTGTCCTATTCCGACATAAAGTCCATAGTTCGGATCACCTGAGCGCCTGTTGAGCGGAACGGCGACATCAAACCTGATCGGCCCCAATCCGGTCAGATAGCGCAGGCCACCGCCCACACCAACGCGCATTTCCTCGGAAAAATCCGGGAAGGATTTTTCGCCCACATAGCCCGCATCAACAAAACCGACCGCACCGATCGAATCGGTCATGCGGGCACGCACTTCGCCGGATGCCTCGACCAGCGAGCGCCCGCCGATCGTCTCACCGGTGCTGGTGACGACACCAATATTGCGATAGGCATAACCGCGCACCGACCCGCCGCCACCGGCAAGGAACAGCTCGCTTGGCGGCAGTTCCGCAATGGATGGCCCCACGACGGAACCAAGCTTCAGGCGGCCTGCGAGAATCACGCGGTCCTTGTCGAGCAGGCTGTAATAGGCACGGCCTTCTGCAGTAAAGCGGGTTGCGAAATTGCCGTAATGCATTTCATAGAAAGGCTGAATATTGCCTTCCAGATAAAAGCCGGAGCTTGGATCAGCCTTGTTGTTGCGACTGTCATAGATCGCACCACCCTCAAGACCTGCCGTGGTGAATTCACGATTGCCAAAATAGTCATCCTTGAACCGGCCATGGCTGACCTTGGCAAAGATATTGGCTGTCAGCTCGTCACTGAAGATCTGGGTAAAGCCAGCTTTGCCGTTTACCGATGTCTCGGTATAGGCATCGAGCACCTCGCGCTTGGCATCAAGGGCTGCGACGAAATCCGTATCCGGCGTATAGACGCCCGGCTTGGCGAAGCTTGTGCCCACCGTATAGGTGTAATTGGCCGGATCGAAGGAATTGTCCTGCGAACCGCCAATACCGGAAACCTTGGCATCAAAACGCAGCCGCTCGCCGCGGCCAAACAGGTTGCGATGCATCCAGTAGCCGGTCACTCCAAAGCCGTCGATGGTGGCATATTCCGCACCAAAGCCGAAACGGCGCGGAGGACGTTCCTGCACATTCAGCGTGATCGGCAGGCTGCCATCAGGATTGATCCGGTCGGCTTCCTGAAAGCTCAGGCTGCGGAACACTTCCATCCGGGCAAGGCGTTTTCTGGCCTTTTCAATATCGTCGGGATCATATTGCTGACCCGGCTTCAGCCCGGTCATCCAGGCGACAAATTCCGGATCCATGCGCGCCGTACCGACGACGCTTACCGGCCCGTAATGCGCCTGCTGACCCGGATCGATCTCCAGATCCGCATCAATCGTGTTCGTGGCATGGTCGGCGACAATATGCTCACCCGTCACCTGCGCCTTAGCATAGCCCTGCTGACGCCAGGCCTCGACGCTGAGGGCTGCGGCTTTCACAACCGTGCCAGATCGCGCAACCTTGCCCGGCGCGAAGCCCACATCTTCCGGCGTTTGCACCTTGTCCTTCCTGTCCAGCGGCGGCGGCGCCATATTGGAAATGGCAGTGCGTGCAAACAGGAATTGCGGCCCTGGATCAACCCTGATTTCGATCTTGCTGTCATCGGGCAGTTCGGCATCAGGCGGAATGTCGGCCGCTTCCTGACCATCGACCTTGATGGAAACCGTGCCGCCATAGCGGCCTTCGCCATAAAGGGCGGCCATAATGCGACGATAATCACCGCGCGCCTTGGCCAGCAGCCCAGCCGAACCGGAAGCGGGTTTATCCTCATCCGAAACCAGACTGGAGGCTGACTTGATCACATCAGCGAGATCAGCCTTGCTGCCATCGGCATTGCTGCGCTCGCCTACCGTTTCGACATCGACACTGTAACGTTTCGGTTCGGCAATGACGGCATCCGCATCATCCTTTTGGGACTCCCCCCAAAGGTGGATGCCAAACAGCTCAAAAGCAAAGGCGGGGGATGCAGTCAAACAGGACATCTGGGCAGCCACAATCAGCGCCATGATTGTCTTGGTATCTACCGTCCTGCGACTCAAATTCATAACTGAATGTCCGGTTACAACACTGATGCATGCCAAACGCACCCAACGGCTCCACCACCCCCGGGACATACAGGGATTAACACATGGAACAGGGCAGGCCAAGCAACAAGCCTAGATGTAGAACAGGTGAGTCAATGGAGCGTTAACGTTACCACGCAATTGTTGCGTGCAAGAAACATTTGTTTCTGGAAACCGTTTTGGCACTGAAAATGAAGGCGCCCCGGGAGGGAACCGGGGCGCTACGCGGCTTATGGTTGGGAGGGGGAGAGATTAAGCCGCGACACCGGGCCGTCAAAGGCCGGTATTGGTATTATGGGAGGTTCTTCACTGCCTCTGGCCCCATGTCCACCGGCATCATGTTGATATCGAGGTGATACATGATCCAGATGGAACCGGTCAGGACAATCACCAGAATGACAGCCGTGAAGACCAGCGCCAGCATGTTCCAGCCGCCTTCAGACTTCGGGCTCATGTGCAGGAAATAGACCAGATGCACAACGATCTGGACTGCTGCAAGAACCAGAACGATCAGCGCAGTCTGTGGCGGGGTGAAATAGCCACCCATCGCCAGGGCAAACGGAACGACCGTGAGGATGACGGCCAGGATGAAGCCCGTGACATAGGACTTCAGGCTGCCATGGTCATGATTTTCATGATGTGTGTCGTGTGCCGCGCTCATCACAGGACTCCCAGAAGATAGACAAGGGTGAAGACACCGATCCAGATGATGTCGAGGAAGTGCCAGAACAGGCTGAGGCACATGACGCGGGTGCGGTTACGCTCGCTCAGGCCATCGCGCAGGAGCTGGGCTGCCAGGACAAGGATCCAGACCAAACCCGAGGTGATGTGCAGACCATGGGTGCCAACCAGCGTGAAGAAGGCCGACAGGAATGCACTGCGGTCAGGGCCGGCACCTTCCTCGATCAGGTGATGGAACTCATAGATTTCCATGCCAAGGAAGGCTGCACCCAGCAGGAAGGTGATGCCGAGCCAGAACAGAAGTCCGGCGCGGTTGTTCCTGAACATGGCCAGCGTGCCCAGGCCATAGGTCAGCGAGGAAACCAGCAGGATCATGGTTTCGACCAGGACAAAGTTCAGGTCGAACAGTTCGCGTCCCGTTGGGCCGCCTGCAAACTGATGCGCCAGAACGGCATAGGTTGCAAACAGGCCCGAGAACAGGATGCAGTCGCTCATCAGGTAGATCCAGAAGCCGACCAGCGTGGTCGACCCTGCATCGTGATGATCCTCGTGTACGGGATGATCATTGCCGCCCAGGAAAGGCGCGGCGCTGTGGGAAATGGCGCTCATCGGTATCAAGCCTCCTGAGCCTGCAATTGCCGGGTGCGTGCATCTTCGATGCGCTGCACTTCTTCGGCCGAGACATAATAGTCTCTGTCATTGTTGAACGAATGGGCGATCGCCACGACAAACATTGCAACAAAGGATGCAATTGCCAGCCACCAGATGTGCCAGACCATCGCAAAGCCGAACGGCACGTTCAGCAGGCCAACGATCAGGCCGGTTGCGGTGTTCTTTGGCATGTGGATGCGGGCAAAGCCCTTGGTGCGGCGGACATAGCCATTCTGCTTCATGTCCCACCATGCATCATGATCGCGCACATGCGGGATTTCAGCGAAATTGTAGAATGGCGGCGGCGAAGACAGCGACCATTCCAGCGTACGGCCCGATCCCCAGCTGTCGCCATTGTTGTCGCGCAGTTTTTCACGGTCACGGATGGAAACCATGATCTGGAGAACCTGGCAGACAATGCCGCACAGGATGATGGCAACACCAATGGCGGCAATGATCAGATAGATGTGCCATGCCGGATTTTCGGTGTGGTTCAGGCGACGGGTCATGCCCATCAGGCCCAGCACGTAAAGCGGCATGAAGGCAACCATGAAGCCAACCAGCCAGCACCAGAAGGCGCTCTTGCCAAGGCGTTCATTGAGCTTGAAGCCGAAAGCCTTTGGCCACCAGTAGACAACACCGGCAAAGCAGCCGAACAGAACGCCCGCAATGATCACATTGTGGAAGTGGGCGATCAGGAAGACCGAGTTGTGCAGCACGAAGTCTGCTGGCGGAACGGCAAGCAAAACGCCGGACATGCCGCCAATGACGAAGGTGCACATGAAACCGACCGTCCAGAGCACCGGCGTTTCGATGCGCACACGCCCCTTGTACATGGTGAAGAGCCAGTTGAAGACCTTCGCACCCGTCGGGATCGAGATCACCATGGTGGCAATGCCGAAGAACGAGTTGACGCTCGCGCCACCGCCCATGGTGAAAAAGTGGTGCGCCCAGACGAGGAACGACAGAACGGTGATGGCAACCGTCGCGTAGACCATCGATGTATAGCCGAACAGACGCTTGCCGGAGAAAGTTGCAATCACTTCCGAGAAGACGCCGAAGGCAGGCAGAACCAGAATATAGACTTCCGGGTGACCCCAGATCCAGATCAGGTTCACATACATCATCGGATTGCCACCGGCATCATTGGTGAAGAAGTGGAAATCCAGATAGCGGTCAAGCGTGAGCAGCGACAGCGTTACGGTCAGGATCGGGAAGGCCGCAACGATCAGCACGTTCGAGCACAGCGCCGTCCAGGTGAAAACCGGAACCTGCATCATGCCCATGCCCGGCGCACGCATCTTGATGATGGTCGTGACAAGGTTCACCGCCGAAAGCAGCGTACCCATGCCGGAAATGTTGAGCGCCCACAGATAATAGTCCACCCCGACATCCGGACTGTACTCCTTGCCGGAAAGCGGCGGATAGGCGAGCCAGCCGGTCTTGGCGAATTCACCAATGCCGAGCGAAATATTGATCAGGATCGCACCTGCAACCGTCAGCCAGAACGACAGCGAGTTGAGGTATGGAAAAGCCACGTCACGCGCACCGATCTGCAGCGGAACAACGAAGTTCATCAGACCGACGATGAACGGCATTGCAACGAAGAAGATCATGATCACGCCATGCGCGGTAAAGATCTGGTCATAATGGTGCGGCGGCAGGAAGCCTTCATTCGCACCAGAGGCCACGGCCTGCTGCGCACGCATCATCACCGCATCTGAGAAGCCGCGGAACAGCATCACCAGCGCGAGGATGATATACATGATGCCGATGCGCTTATGGTCGACTGACGTCAGCCAGTCTTTGTAAAGCGGCACCCATTTGCCGTAATAAGTGATGGCTGCAAGAAGGGCGAGACCGCCACAAGCCACACCGGCCAAAGTGACCATGATGATCGGCTCGTGGAATGGTATCGCTTCGAGCGTAAGTTTTCCGAACATTTTTATCACGCTTCAATTGGAGCAATGCCGGGAAAGCCTGAAAGGCCTTCCATCTGGCTTTGCGTGAAAACTAGATTGACGGCGCTGAAACAATGCGACGGGCCGTGACCCCTTGCGCGATCACGGCATCGCAGATCATTCCGCCAGTTTCGATACACGCTGGGGCTGGATGGTACAGATGATGTCATTCGCCCACTGGCTGAAATCGATTGGCGAAGACTTGCGCAGGGTCGAGCGTAGCTCACGCGCCATCTGCTGACGATGCATTTCATCATCCAGACAGACAGACTTGCCATCCCAGCAGCGGTTCAGGATATCATGGAACAGCCGCTTGTCGGTGGCGACGAAGAACTGAACCGGATCCTTCTCGCTTGGCTGAACCAGCGAAGCATAGCGCTGGCGGCTCAGTTCCTCGCCCTTGGCTTTTGCCTCCTCAACCCATTTGTCGAAGTCAGCCTGCTTGAGCGCAAGGGTCTTGAAGCGCATCTGCGCAAAGCCCTGGCCGCTGTAATTTGCAGAAATGCCTTCGAAAACGCCTTCCTGATTGGCGATCAGGTGCAGCTTGGTCTGCATGTTGGGCATGGTATAGACCTGACTGCCGAGCGCCGGGATGAAGAACGAGTTCATGACGCTGCTGGACGTCAGCTTGAAATTGACCGGAACATCAACCGGAACAGCCAGCTCATTGACTGTCGCAATACCCTGATCCGGATAGATGAACAGCCATTTCCAGTCGAGCGAGACCACTTCGACATTGATTGGCTCGACATTCGATTCAAGCGGACGATACGGGTCGAGCTTATGGGTGCTGATCCATGTCACCGTGCCGAGCGCGATGATGATGGCCAGCGGGATAAGCCAGACAACCAGCTCGATCTTGGTCGAATGATGCCAGTCAGGCTGATAATCCGCCTTTTCGTTGCTGGCGCGGTACTTCCAGGCAAAGCAGAGCGTCAGCACGATAACAGGAACGACGACCAGCAGCATGATGCAGGTCGCCAAGATGATGAGATCGCGCTCTTCCATACCGACCTGCCCCTTGGGAGAGAGCAGAACCTGGTTCTGGCATCCTGCGAGAAGTGCCATGAGAGCCAAAACGGCGAACGATGCGATCGTCCGGGGGGTGCCGTGTTTCATTTGTTCATCCATTCAGCGCACGGAGGGCCGTCTCCGGCGCACGCTTCATTTCCAAACTTTCGGTAATTTCTGAAAATTTCAGATGGCTCGATATAACGAAAGAGTCAATTTGTCACCTGCCCAGACGCAACAGGTTTTGATTCGTTTTGTCGCGGGAACAGCTTTCGGCAGGCCATCACACGCGGCCACCCCCCTTGCAACAAACCGACAAGAAGGACGGAAAATCATAGAATCAGAAATTCTGATTCTTGATAGAAACTATTGAATCAAAACCATTTCAGGCAAACAGACAGAGCGGACAGAGCCGCCCTTCAAAAAGCGTATCATCATGCGCAAGGCTAAAACGCACACGAAACAAGCCCAGCTGTGGCTGCGTCAAAAAAAAATTTTTTGATAATCAATTTTACGGCATCACAGCCTGATGACCATCGCAGCATCGCATGCGCATGCTAACCCTCCCCTGCGCGATCACACTCAAGCGGCGATCTGCACGTCCTGCATCAGAGCATTGTTATAGGCCAGTATTTCCGCAAGGCAGATCTGCATCAGATCAAGATCAACCGGACCGACCCGGCTAAGCACCAAGCCCAGATCATCAGGCTCGACACCACGATTGAGAAGCGTCACGATGGCTTCTGTCAGCAATTGTTTGTCATCAAAACGGCTTTCATGAAACATCGGCAACCCACACAACTGTTGAGTCGTAATAAATCATAGATTGATATGGTTAATAAATATTTAACAAGAAGTATACACAACAAAAATCCGAAAAATACATTTTTTAATGAGTATTGATTCATATATCAGGAAACAAATTTTGTTTAAAAAATATTAATTATTACATAATATTTAAAATTTAAAACAAAAACATTAAACCCAGCAAGATAAAACAATCATGCAAACAAACAGTAAAAACAAAAAGCCGGGCACATGGCCCGGCTTTTCTAACTGGACGGCAGTCAGCAATTATTCATTACCGACAATCTTGCCTTCTCTCCAGGCAAAGATGTCAAAGCTTGGCGAGGTCAGGTCACCGCTTTCACCATAGGTGAGTGTGCCGATAGCCGTCTGGATTGGTTCACCGCTGTGCAGAACCTTGGCGACGGCAGCAGCATCTTCAGCCGTGCCGGCCTTTTCAATACCAGCCTTGAGGACTTCAATGGCGGCATAGGCATTCATGGTGAAGGCTTCGACCGGGATGCCCTTGGCCTGCAGCGCTTCGATTGCTACCTTGGCATCCGGATTCTTGGTTGCGTCAACGGCATTGGTGAAGAGCGTGCCTTCAGCCGTATCGCCACCGATTGCCCAATATTCGGTATTGGACAGACCTTCACCGCCGAGAATCAGCGCCTTCAGGCCAGCATCAGCCAGCTGGCGCGACAGAAGGCCACCTTCACCATGGTACCCACCGAAATAGATGACCTCGGCGCCGGCTGACTTCAGCTTGGTAACGAGGGCGCTGAAGTCCTTGTCGCCGGCGGTGAGGGAATCATAATAGACTTCCGTTACGCCACCCTTGTTGAGAGCGTCCTTGAAAGCATCGGCCAGCCCCTTGCCGTATGCGCCCTTGTCATGAACGATGGCGATCTTCTTGTCCTTGAGATTCTTCAAGACATATTCCGCCATAACCTCGGCCTGCTGGTCATCGCGGCCGCAGGTGCGGAAAACATTGGTCAGGTTGCGAGCGGTCAGATCCGGTGCGGTTGCGGTTGGGGTAACCATCACAACACCACTTTCCGAGAAAACATCCGAAACCGGAATGGCAACACCGGAGGTTACAGGGCCGACGACGAACTTGATGCCTTCACCAACGATCTGGTTGGCAGCAGAAACACCCTGCTTTGGTTCGCCTGCATCGTCTGCAAATTTAAGAACAACCTTCTCGCCCTTGATGCCGCCAGCCTTGTTGATCACTTCAACAGCCGTTTCAGCACCCTTCTTGACCTGATCGCCATAAGCGGCCACAGGACCGGTCAATGGCGCAACAACACCAATGGTGATATCGGCATAAGCAGCGCCGGCAAAACCAAGGGTAACAGCAAAAGCAACGCTGGAAAGCAGTTTCAGGTTCATCATTTTTCTCCTTTGATGGGAGCCATCGTCTCGTTGAAATGGACGCGCCCCAACCTTGTCCATCGCCGGAAAACTGCAAATGCGGTTCACCCAGCGACTATTTCCTCCCAGAGCAGTTGGATGCCCCAACTATCTACATGTCACGCATCCTGCCCCTAAAGCATTGTGCAAGCCCGCTCTATGGCTTTCCGGAATGCGCTTTATTCGCCTGACAGATAAATCACGCCATGAAGGCCATGCAGCGCAAATTGACCTGCCAAGAAAACAGTCTTCATGCTGTAAGTATGCCTGTCCGCCTTGTGATTGCAAGTGACCAACGTATCGCAATCAAAACGAAAGCAAGAAATTCCCATTCACGCCTGCCCTGGCACGCAGCAACAAAGTGATCAGAGGCAGGCATGATGTGCAACAATACGCAATGGTGTCGTGTAGACAGGCATAGGCGCAGACAGGCTTCATGCCCGTTACCACTGCACGAACAGACAGACGCATTCCGCCTTCGAGAGGGAAAATCAAAGAATGTTTGTGAAGGGAAATCTGGTGGAGCCAAGCGGGATCGAACCGCTGACCTCTTGCATGCCATGCAAGCGCTCTCCCAGCTGAGCTATGGCCCCATCCAACCTCTGTCGAGGTCAACAGCGTGATTTGCTGTCTGGTGTGGCGGCTTCATAAATTGCCAAAGTCAGAAGATCAAGAGCTAAATCGCATCTCTTTGCACTTGACGTTAATTTTCTTCAAACTTCAGTCCACAACCCTATCCGGCTGTGGATTCTGTAAAGCAAAAGGGCGACCTTTCGGCCGCCCTTGTCGGAATCAAATCATTTGTCAGAATCAGATGCAGCGCATTCTGCGTGCCAGAACCGGCACCCGGCCCTGACAGGCATGCAGCGGATCAGCCTTCCTCGTCGTCCGTGCTGACGCCACCACCGAGGATGCCCGACATGTCGTCGTCCTCGTCTTCTTCCGCTTCCAGGAAGGCGTCGTCGTCATCATCGCCCAGATCGACATCATCGCCCAGATCCGGCAGATCGTCGCCATCCTTGACGTCGTCGTCGGCATCTTCAAGCGATACGAATTCCGGCTTTTCAAGAACCGCATCCAGTTCTTCCTCATCGACCTCTTCTTCAGCAACGCGCGCTTCGGCGGTCGCTTCAAAATAGGATCGCGGATAGGAAATACCGGTATAGGGCGAAATGATCGGATCGCGATTCAGATCATAAAATTTCTTGCCCGTTTCCGGGTCAATGCGCTTGGTACCAAGTTCAGGTTTTGCCACGTCTAGCCTCGTCAAGTTTGCACGGGGGCATAAATTCGTTCGAAACAGCGCCTGCTCCGCTTATTGGCCAGCAAAACTGGAAAACGGGCCAAGGCAGGACGCGCCTTACGGCGTTTTTCGCTGCATAAACGCAATTGAACGCATTTGTCAAAGTGAAAGACACATTCCATATCACAGTATAGCGAAAATCACTCTCTATCATAATCACGCTTTCAAACGTGACCATGCAACTTTCCTGTGCTAGGGAAGCTGCAACCTTGACCAATCCAGCGCATTTTGCGCCAAAAGTGTGACACACGAAAGTTCCATGTCCCATTCTGCCAAGCCAAAACCAGCAATTGCCCATCATTCCGAAGCCCTTGCAGGCGAAGTGCGTATTCCTGGCGACAAGTCGATCTCCCACCGCTCTTTCATGTTTGGTGGCCTTGCCTCCGGAGAAACCCGCATCACCGGCCTGCTGGAAGGCGAAGACGTCATCAATACCGGACGCGCCATGCAGGCCATGGGAGCAAAAATCCGGAAAGAAGGCGATACCTGGATCATCAATGGCGTTGGCAATGGCTGCCTGTTGCAACCGGAAGCGCCACTTGATTTCGGCAATGCCGGAACCGGCGCGCGCCTGACCATGGGGCTCGTTGGCACCTATGACATGAAGACCTCATTCATCGGTGACGCTTCGCTTTCCAAGCGCCCGATGGGCCGCGTGCTCAATCCCCTGCGCCAGATGGGTGTGCAGGTCGAGGCCTCGGAAGGCGACCGCCTGCCGCTGACCCTGATTGGCCCGAAGACGGCCAATCCGATCAGCTATCGCGTGCCGATGGCCTCTGCACAGGTCAAGTCCGCCGTGCTTCTGGCCGGCCTCAACACGCCGGGCATCACCACGGTGATCGAGCCGGTCATGACGCGCGACCATACCGAGAAAATGCTGCAAGGCTTTGGCGCCGAGCTCAATGTCGAAACCGACAGGGATGGCGTGCGCCATATCAGCATTGTTGGCCAAGGCAAGCTGACCGGCCAGACCATTGCGGTGCCGGGTGATCCGTCCTCGGCCGCCTTCCCACTGGTGGCTGCCCTTCTGGTTGAAGGGTCGGATGTCATCATCCGCAATGTGCTGATGAATCCGACCCGCACCGGCATCATCCTGACCTTGCAGGAAATGGGCGCTGACATTGAAATCCTCAATCCGCGCCTTGCCGGCGGCGAGGATGTGGCCGATCTGCGTGTGAAATCGTCACGGCTCAAGGGCGTCACGGTTCCGCCGGAACGCGCCCCGTCGATGATTGACGAATATCCGATCCTGGCGATTGCTGCCGCCTTTGCCGAAGGTGAAACCTTCATGGACGGCCTGGATGAGCTGCGCGTGAAGGAATCCGACCGCCTTGCAGCGGTTGCGCGCGGCCTTGAGGCCAATGGCGTTGACTGTACCGAAGGCGAAATGTCGCTGACCGTACGTGGACGGCCGGGCGGCAAGGGGCTTGGCGGTGGAACGGTTGCCACCCATCTTGACCACCGCATCGCCATGAGTTTCCTCGTCATGGGGCTTGCCGCAGAAAAGCCGGTTACGGTTGATGACAGCACAATGATTGCCACATCCTTCCCGGAATTCATGGATCTGATGACCGGACTGGGGGCAAGGATCGAACCGAGTGACGCCGAATGAAGCCATTTATCGTTGCCATTGACGGGCCTGCCGCATCGGGCAAGGGAACCCTTGCCCGCCGCGTCGCCATTCATTATGGCATGCCGCATCTTGATACGGGGCTGACCTATCGCGCCGTTGCCAAGGCGCTGCTCGACAAGGGGTTGCCGCTTGATGATGAGCCGATCGCGGCGGATGAAGCCCTGCATCTCGATCTGCGGACCATGGACAAGAATATTCTCTCCGCCCATGCGATCGGCGAGGCAGCCTCGAAAGTGGCCGTCATGCCGGCAGTCCGACGGGCTCTGGTGGAAGCCCAGCGCAATTTTGCCAGGGCGCTGCCTGCAAGCGTGCTGGATGGCCGCGACATTGGCACGGTCGTCTTTCCCGATGCACAGGCCAAGCTTTATGTCTTTGCCTCGCCGGAAGTACGTGCCAAACGCCGCTATGACGAGATCATCGGCAAGGGAGGCGCGGCCGATTACGCGGAGATTCTGGCAGACCTGAAAAAACGCGATGAGCGCGATACGACCAGAACCGATTCGCCACTCAAGCCTGCCAATGATGCGCACTTGATAGATACGAGCGAAATGAGTATAGAAGCTGCATTTCTCGCGGCAAAGAAGCTCATTGATCACGCTTTGGCGCAGCACCAGCAGGGCGGATGAATATTTTCGGCTGGAATGGCCGAAATAAGCGCCAGATTGCTGGAAAAATTCTGAAGCACACCTATATGGGTGCTTCAACCACGAACACCTGACTTCGTGCTCCACGCGCCGGCTGTCTGTAAGGACGGAGCCGAATTCGGGCAAACGCAACACTAACCCCCGGCGCCGCATCCGAGGAAAATTCCGGATGCATCAGGAGTATTCATGTCAGATTTCAATCCATCCCGCGCAGACTTCGAGTCGTTGCTGGCCGAATCCTTTGCAACCAATGACCTTGCTGAAGGCAATGTTGTAAAGGGCCGCATCGTTGCCATCGAAAAAGACATGGCCATCATTGATGCCGGTCTGAAGGTCGAAGGTCGCGTTCCGCTCAAGGAATTCGGTGCCAAGGGCAAGGACGGCTCGCTCAAGCCGGGCGACGAAGTGGAAGTTTACGTTGAGCGCATCGAAAACGCTCTCGGCGAAGCTGTCCTGTCGCGCGAAAAGGCCCGCCGTGAAGAAAGCTGGGTCAAGCTCGAGCAGAAGTTCGCCAATGGCGAGCGCGTCGATGGCGTCATCTTCAATCAGGTCAAGGGTGGTTTCACCGTCGATCTGGACGGCGCTGTTGCCTTCCTTCCACGTTCGCAGGTCGACATCCGTCCGATCCGCGACGTCACCCCGCTCATGCACGTCCCGCAGCCGTTCGAAATCCTCAAGATGGACAAGCGTCGTGGCAACATCGTTGTCTCGCGCCGTACCGTTCTTGAAGAAAGCCGTGCCGAACAGCGTTCTGAAATCGTCCAGAACCTTGAAGAAGGTCAGGTCGTTGAAGGCGTTGTCAAGAACATCACCGATTATGGTGCATTCGTTGACCTCGGCGGCATTGACGGCCTGCTGCATGTGACCGACATGGCATGGCGTCGTGTCAACCATCCGTCGGAAATCCTCACCATTGGCCAGACGGTCAAGGTACAGATCATCCGTATCAACCAGGAAACCCATCGTATCTCGCTCGGCATGAAGCAGCTCGAGAGCGATCCTTGGGATGGTATCGGCGCGAAGTACCCAGAAGGCAAGAAGATCACCGGTACGGTCACGAACATCACCGACTATGGTGCATTCGTTGAAATCGAACCGGGCATCGAAGGCCTCATCCACGTTTCCGAAATGTCGTGGACCAAGAAGAATGTCCATCCGGGCAAGATTCTGTCCACCACGCAGGAAGTCGAAGTCGTTGTGCTCGAAGTTGATCCGGTCAAGCGCCGTATCTCGCTCGGCCTCAAGCAGACCCTCGACAATCCGTGGACCACTTTCGCCCAGAAGTACCCTGTCGGTACCGTTGTTGAAGGTGAAGTCAAGAACAAGACCGAATTCGGCCTGTTCATCGGCCTCGACGGCGACGTTGACGGCATGGTTCACCTCTCCGATCTCGACTGGAACCGTCCGGGCGAACAGGTCATCGAAGAGTACAACAAGGGTGAAGTCGTCAAGGCTGTCGTTCTCGATGTTGACGTCGAGAAGGAACGCATCTCGCTCGGCATCAAGCAGCTTTCCGGCGACAAGGTCGGTGAAGCAGCCGCTTCCGGCGAATTGCGCAAGGGTGCTGTCGTAACCGTTGAAGTTACCGGCATCACCGACAACGGCATTGAAGTCCGCCTCGTTGACCATGATCTCGACAGCTTCATCAAGCGTTCGGATCTGTCGCGTGACCGTGACGAACAGCGTCCAGAGCGCTTCACGGTTGGCCAGAAGGTCGATGCCCGCGTCGTTTCCTTCGACAAGAAGACCCGCAAGCTGCAGGTCTCGATCAAGGCTCTCGAAATCGCCGAAGAAAAGGAAGCCGTTGCTCAGTACGGTTCGACCGACTCGGGTGCTTCACTCGGCGACATTCTCGGCGCAGCCCTGAAGAAGCAGGAAAAGAACTGATCTTTTCTGCAGTCGCAGTAAATGAGAAGCCCGGCGCAAGCCGGGCTTTTTGTTTCCGCTCCGATGCCTGCCCGAAACCGCAAATCGGTTTCAGGCACGACATGCGGAAACAAAATCAAGCCATTTCATCTATTTTCATTGAAGCGCTCCTTAAAGAACCTGTCATGACGGTTTCGCCATGACAGTTCATGCGATCTGGAGCACATGGATGAGACTCAGACTGATCGCCCCCAGGACTAGCAGGGAAATGACCGCTGCCAGGGTCACACGGCCGCCTGCGGCAACAACGGTGCGTATATCAACGCCAAGCCCAAGGGCTGCCATGGAAATGGTGGTCAGCACCGTGGCCGTGGATTTGATGCCGGGCAGCATGTCTTCCGGAATCAGATTGAGCGAGCGCAGCGCCATCGCTACCAGAAAGCCAATGATGAACCATGGCACAAGCTGGCTGAAACGCGGGCGAGCCGCTTCTGCATTCTGTTTTCCGACAATGATGGACAGGACGAGAATGACCGGCCCAAGCATCAGGACACGCACGAGCTTGACCAGCGTGCCAAGCTGGGCACTGACGGCCGAAACCGGCATGGTTGCGGCCAGAACCTGCGGCACGGCATAGACCGTCAAGCCAGCCAGAACGCCATATTGTGTGTTCGACATATCAAGCAGCGGCACCAGAAGCGGCAGGCACAACACCACAACAACACCAAGAATGGCCGTGAAGGCAATCGATGCGGCGACATCATCGCTGCTTGCGCCAATGACCGGAGCCGCGGCGGCAATGGCCGAATTGCCGCAAATCGAATTGCCGCAGGCAACCAGAACCGCCACGCGATGCGGCAGTTTCAGCATGCGGCCAATGAAATAGCTGAAAAGGATGGAAAAGGCCACGACCAGCGCAATGCCCAGTACCAGCCCCTGCCCTGCTGCCACAACCATGCCAAGGCTCAGCGATGCACCAAGCAGGACCACCGCCACTTCCAGCACGAATTTCGCTGCAAAGCTGATGCCCGGATTGAAGGTCTTCGATGGCTGGAAAATGCTGCGCACGGCCATGCCAAGCAGAATGGCTAGTACCAGCGCCTCAAGCCAGGCCCGCCCGGCAAAATGCGCCTCAACCATCTCGACACAGACGGCAAGCCCGGAAACGACAAGGCTGAGGAGCAATCCTGGCAGGATTTTCATGAGCTGGTGGAATGAGATTATCGACATGGCGGTTTATCCGGAATGATCTTTCCCCCACATGCCGCATTTCCTCTGTTCATTCCATTTATAAATATGGCATATTTCATTCGATAAAATCGAATGATTGGCACCATGACACTGGAACAATTACGTATTTTCATTGAAGTCGCCGAGCGCGAGCATCTCACGCGCGCCTCGGAAGCCCTGCATCTGACACCATCGGCAGTGAGCTCGGCGATCCGCACGCTTGAGGATCGCTATGGCGCGATCCTGTTCAACCGCATCGGCCGGCGCATTGAGCTGACCGGCGATGGCAAGCTGTTTCTGGAAGAAGCGCGCGCAACGCTTGCCCGCGCCCGTTCGGCGGAAATGATGCTGTCTGAGCTTGGCGGAGGCAAACGCGGCACATTGGCCATTCATGCCAGCCAGACGATTGCAAGCTACTGGCTGCCGCCTCTCCTGACGCGTTTCAAGCAGGCCTATCCACACATTGATGTGCGACTGACCATCGGCAATACCGAAAGCGTGACCGCCGCCACGCAGGAAGGCCTTGTCGATATCGGCTTGGTCGAAGGCACGGTGCAGACGCAATCACTGACGATTGAACGGGTCGGCGGTGACCAGCTCATCCTCGTCACCCGGCCAGACCACGCATGGGCAACCGCCGGACGCTTGAACTGGGACCGGCTTTATGAGGGCAGATGGATCTTGCGCGAACATGGTTCAGGCACGCGCAGCGTGTTTGAAGATGCCATGCGCGCATCCGGCTATAATCCGGCCAGGCTGACGGTCGCGCTGGAACTCCCATCGAATGAGGCGATCTGTTCCGGCGTGCATTCTGGTGATTATGCCACCGTCATTTCAGAACTGGTCGCAGCTCCGCATCTTGCCGCCGGAACGCTGGTGAAAGGCGATTTTGTACTGCCAAATCGGCAATTTCTGATGCTGACGCACAAGGAGCGCTATCGCACCAAGGCCATGCGTGCCTTTGCCGAAATGATGCTGCAGCGCGCGTGATCAGCGGATCTGTTTCAAAAGATCCGGTTGCGGAAAGCAGGTTGCAGTCATGCCGTTCTTTGCCTGCCACAGGCCGATGGAACGGCGCGTCTTGAAGCCCGGCAAGCCATCCGGCTTGCCGACATCATGGCCCTGCGCCTGAAGGCGCTTCTGCATTGCAGCAATATCCGAGCGATACATCGTGCCGACATTGCCCCAAGGCGCCTTGAAATCACCCGCGCCATAGGCAATGCGGTCACCGACATGGCCGATGAACAGCGCATAGAGATCGCTCATATTGTAATCTTTGAGCACATAGAAATTCGGACTGACAAGAAAGGCCGGGCCATAGCGGCCGGCAGGCATCAGCAGAAAACTTTCGCCCTTGAGCTCGCTTGCCGGGAAAGGCTTGCCATTGACGCGGGTAATGCCAAGCCTTGCCCATTCTGCCAAAGGCCGGCCCTGATCAGGCCCTTCCAGCGAACAGGACACGCTTTCCGGTACATTGACCTCAAAGCCCCAGTCGCGCCCCTTCTGCCAGCCATGCAGGTTCAGATAATTGGCGATCGATGCCAGCGTATCCGGCACCGAATTCCAGATATCGCGCTTGCCATCGCCATCAAAATCAACCGCATGCTTGAGATAGGATGTCGGCATGAATTGCGGCTGCCCCAGCGCGCCAGCCCATGAGCTTTTCATGACCGGTTCATCGGCATAGCCTTTTTGCACAATCTGCAGGGCGGCAATCAGTTCCTTGCGGAACATGTCCTTGCGCGTGGAAAGATAGGCCTTGGTGCCCAGAACCTCGAACACATTATAGGGGATCTTCACCGTGCCGAAGCCCGACTCGCGTCCCCAGACCGCCAGAAGAATCGGCCCCGGCACGCCATATTTCTGTTCGAGGCGTTTCAGAAGCGGCCCGTACTGGTTGAGTCGTGCCCGCCCACCGCTGGTGACAGCCCCCATCGTCCTGGCATTGAAATATTTGCCGGGCGCGCCGAATTCCGCCTGTTTCTGCTCCTTGGGTGTCGATGGTTTTTCACCGGGAATGACCAGATCGGGCAGTTTCCAGTTGATCGAGACACCAGCAAAGGCCTGATCAAAGACGTTGCGCGAAATACCGGCGGCTCTGGCTTCCGGCCACAGATCCTTTTCGATCCAGTTGCGATATTGCGCCTTGATCCCGGCACGCGAAGGTGCGGCATGAGCAGGTGTCAGCGACAAAAAAACGGCAAGGCCGAGAGCGAATTTCAGTCCACGCGGCCAAAAACCAGCCATGCCCGTCTCCTCAAGCGGTTCAATATCAATCCTATAAAGCCGTTCGCGCCCGCAAGGCCGCGGCAAGCGTGCCTTCATCCAGATAATCCAGCTCGCCGCCAACCGGCACGCCGTGGGCAAGCCGCGTCACACGCACATCAAAATTGGTCAATTGATCGGTAATGTAATGCGCTGTTGTCTGGCCTTCGACCGTCGCATTGACCGCGAGAATCACTTCCCTGATCTCACCTGATGCAACACGCTCGACCAATGACTTGATGTTCAGATCATCCGGGCCAACGCCATCAAGCGGCGACAGGCGGCCACCCAACACATGATAGCGCACATTCATGGTGCCGGCACGTTCCAGCGCCCAGAGGTCGGACACGTCCTCGACCACGATCAGCGTTGCCGGATCACGGCGTTCATCGGTACAGATGGTGCAGGGATCGGACGTATCGACATTGCCGCAACACGAGCAGATGCGCACCTTTTCGGCCGCATCCTGCATGGCATGGCCAAGCGGCACCAGCAGGGCTTCTTTTTTCTTGATGAGATGCAGCGCCGCACGGCGCGCCGAACGTGGCCCCAGCCCCGGCACACGGGCCAGAAGCTGGATCAGACGTTCGATTTCAGGACCAGCGATTCGTTTCGACATAATGTCGATTTAGATCATTTCATGCTAGTTAGAGAATCGGAATTTTCACTTTCACTTAAAATGGCAGTTTGAAACCAGGCGGAATTGGCAAACCGGCGGTCAGGGCCTGCGTCTTTTCGGCCATGGCCGCTTCCAGCTTGGCCTTGGCATCATTATGCGCGGCAATGATCAGGTCTTCGAGGATCTCGACTTCGTCTTCCTTGGCCAGCGACGGATCGATCTTGACCGACGACAGGGTACCCTTGCCCGAAAGCGTGATCGTCACAAGACCGCCGCCAGACGATGCAGTGACTTCCATATTGGCGATTTCATCCTGCATGGCCTTCATCTTGGCCTGCAATTCCTTCGCCTGTTTCATCATGCCCATCATGTTGCGCATGGTTTTACTCCATCGTCATTTCATCAGTCGTCTTCGCTCGAAAGAGCCATAACATCTGCCACGGCATCAAGATCAATATCTTCATCATCGCCATGATCGGCTCTGGTTATGCGAACATCGGTAATTCTGGCACCCGGAAAGGCCGCAAGTATGGCAGCGACATCCGGATCTGCCCGCGCATCGGTGACAAGATGATCGCGGCGTTCGGCTTCCGCTTCGGCAACCGTCTGGCTGGTCACACCGCGTGCCACCGTCACCACCCAGCGAATGCCGGTCCAGTTGAGCAGATGCTGGGCAATATCGCTTGGCAGCGATTTCGGCGCATCGTCGGTCAGGCCGATTTCCAGCCGCCCCGGCGCGATCGAGGCAAGGCGCACGCAGTTCTTGACCAGAACCTTGAACTGCATATCCCGATGCTTGTCGGCAAGGGCGAGAATATCCTGCAGGCTATTGACCGGAACCTTCGGCTGCGGCGCATTTTCCACCGGCTGCGGGGCTATTGCCTGCATCGGCTGTGCTTCGACAATACGCATGGTCGGTGCGGCATTGCCCGCAACCGGCATCATCGCGGCACCGCCAACGGCATCGGCGCCACCGCGCGCCTGTGGCGCGCCGCCACCTGCGGGCCGGCCATTGCCGGATGGCTGGAGCCGCGTGCCCGTGCCGCCGCCATTTTCAAGCCCGCGCAGCGCTTCATCCAGCGTTGGCAGATCCGCTGCATGGGCAAGCCGGATCAGCAGCATTTCTGCTGCCTGGACAGGGCGCGAGGCAGTATCGACTTCCGCAATGCCTTTCAAAAGCATCTGCCATGTGCGCGACAGAACACGTACCGAAAGCTTTTCGGCAAATTCGCGTCCGCGCACGCGCTCATCTTCCGACAGCGAAACATCATTGGCGATATCCGGCGTAAAGTGCAGGCGCGTTACCAGATGGTTGAATTCGGCAAGATCGGTCAGCACCACCGAAGGATCGGCGCCGGAATCATATTGCGCGCGAAATTCGGTCAGCGCACCGGCAACATCGCCGCGCATCAGCATTTCAAACAGGTCGATGATGCGGGCACGGTCGGCAAGGCCAAGCATGGAGCGCACAGCATCAGCGCTGACATGACCCGCGCCATGGGCAATCGCCTGATCGAAGATCGACAGCGAATCACGCACCGAGCCTTCGCCTGCGCGCGCAATCATGGCCAGCGCACTGTCATCCACCTTGATCTGCTCGGCCTCGGCAATGCGGCGCAGATGTTTGGCCAGGATGCCCGATTCGACACGGCGCAAGTCAAAACGCTGGCAGCGCGACAGAACCGTGATCGGCACCCTGCGGATTTCGGTGGTGGCGAAGATGAATTTTACATGTGGCGGCGGCTCTTCAAGCGTCTTCAGCAAGCCGTTGAAGGCCTGCGTGGAGAGCATGTGCACTTCGTCGATGATATAGACCTTGTAGCGCGCCGAGACCGGGCGGTAACGTACCTGCTCGATGATATCGCGAATATCATCGATACCCGTATGGGAGGCCGCATCCATCTCGATCACATCGACATGGCGGCCTTCCATGATGGCCTGGCAATGCTCGCCCGGCACGGTGAGATCGATGGTCGGCTGGTCTATCGTGTCGGTCTTGTAATTGAGCGCACGCGCCAGAATGCGCGCCGTGGTGGTCTTGCCGACGCCGCGCACGCCAGTCAGCATCCAGGCCTGCGCAATGCGGCCTGTTTCGAACGCGTTTTTCAGCGTCAGGACCATCGGCTCCTGACCAATCAGATCATTGAAATTCTGCGGGCGGTATTTGCGAGCCAGAACCCGATAGGCGCCATCGGCGGATTTGGTGTCCATAGCGACCCTTTCGTGTTCCATTCCCGCTATTTCTCTTTCGCCCAGTTTGGCCCGGACTCTCAGGCCGCGTCAACATGAGACAGCGCCCATCAACAGCCGGCATGTGAATGAGAAAAAGGTGGGAGGCTGGCACGATGACCCGTGCCGGGCTCGTTAGGGCTGCTTCCTTCCGGACCTGACCCGGTTGGCGAGTGGCGCGTCCACCACCAACCTCCCGTCCTGCATATCGTCAATTGGCGCGTAAAAAGCAAGCGCACAACGAAAAAAACTGATAAGAAAATATGCATGGAAAAGTTTGAACTCGATAAACGGCTCGAAGCCGACACATTTCCCGTCGCCAGACTGGGACTTTGCGAACTGCGCCTGATGAATGACCGGCGCTGGACGTGGCTGATTCTGGTTCCCCGCCGCAATGGTCTTGTCGAGTTGCATGACCTCACGCCGCTGGATCAGACCATGCTGACATTTGAAGCCGGCATTGTCGCGCAGGCGCTGAAGGGTATCACCCGTTGCGACAAGATCAATACCGGCGCGCTCGGCAATATTGTACGGCAATTGCATGTCCATGTGATTGCGCGCAAGGAAGGCGATGCCGGCTGGCCCGGCCCGGTCTGGGGCCATGGCACGCGCGAGCCCTATGACGAAAAGGATGTCGAGCCTTTGCTGAACGCCATCCGTTCGGCGCTTTGAATTCCCCTTCCCATCCCTTCAGACTGTCATGCGAGCCTTCATGACCTTTCGCCTTTACGACATGCCGGAAACGGAACCAAGCAGCCTGGTCGGCTTTGCCGGCAACCGCGTCGAGCGGATTTCGGAAAAACGCAACGATGATGCAGCCTTCCTTGCGCTGGAATTGCCGCAGACCCGTGTTCTCATTCTCGGCAACAACAAGGTTCTGGTCGATTACAGCGATGAAACAGCGCCACGCGCGCTTTTCACCCTCAACGAGGCCAAGCGCCACGGCCCGGATCTGATTGAGCCCATCCTGCTTGGCACACAGGATGGCATGCCGCTTGTCGCACTCACAGCCCCGCTTGACCCGGAAAAGATCCATCTGCCGCTCAAGGTTCAGGATTATCGCAGCGTCTACACGGAGGGGCTGCTTTCAGCCGATGTGCTGGGAGCACTTGCACAGGCGGCAGCCTTGACTGCGTGGCACGGAAACCACCGTTTTTGCGGGCGCTGCGGCAGCAGGACGGAAATGCGCGGCGGCGGCGCCAAACGTCAATGCACCAATTGTGAGGCTCAACATTTTCCCCGCACCGACCCTGTGGCCATCATGCTGCCGGTGCGCGGCGACAAATGCATTCTGGCGCGCGGCCCCCATTTTGCGCCCCAGACCTATTCTGCGCTTGCAGGCTTTATTGAACATGGCGAAACCATTGAAGCCGCCGTGCGGCGCGAAAGCCGCGAGGAAATGGGGCTGACGATTGGCCGTGTCGCCTATTATGCCAGCCAGCCCTGGCCGTTCCCCTATTCACTGATGATCGGCTGCCATGCGGAAGTCCTGAACGACGATTTTACCATCGACCGCTCGGAACTTGAGGATGGACGCTGGTTCAGCAGGGACGAAGTCCGCTCAATGCTGAACAACACACATGAAAACGGGCTGCGCGTGCCACCAAAAGGCGCCATCGCAACCCATCTGATCCGTGCCTGGGCAGAAAGCTGAGGCCTGTCATTCTGCCGCCAGAAGGCGCGTGCCGCGCACGTCGCTGCCCCTGTAGACGCCAAGTATGCGCAATTCCTTGGTGAAGAATTCGAGTTCTTCCAATGCCAGACGCACATTGTCATCGTCCGGATGACCTTCAATATCGGCATAGAACTGCGTGGCGATAAAACGGCCGCCGAGCTGATAGCTTTCAAGCTTGGTCATGTTCACGCCATTGGTGGCAAAACCGCCAAGCGCCTTGTAAAGGGCTGCAGGAACGTTGCGCACGCGGAACACAAAGGTCGTGACAATACGCTCGTCCGGATTGCTGCGCACCGCCCACTGCTTCTTCTTGGAAAGGACGACAAAGCGGGTGACATTGTCTTCCGCATCCTCGACATTGTGTTCCAGGATTTCGAGACCGTATAGCTCGGCAGCCAGCAGCGGTGCCAGCGCGGCCATCGAACGGTCCTGCCTATCGGCAACCAGACGCGCAGCACCCGCCGTGTCGCCGGCAATAACCGGCGTCCAGCCATTTTCGCGAATGACCTTGCGGCATTGGCCGAGTGCGTGGACATGGCTGTGCACTGTCCGGATTTCCTCGCGCTTGACGCCCGGAAGCGCCATAAGCTGAAAATGGATTGGCAGGAAATATTCGCCGACAATATGCATGTCGGACAGCGGCAGTAGATAATGAATATCGGCAACGCGACCAGCCAGCGTGTTTTCAATCGGGATCATCGCCAGATCGGCAGCACCGCTTTCAACCGCATTGAACGCATCTTCAAAAGTCGGACACGGCAACGGTTCCATATCGGGAAACATGTTGCGGCAAGCCGTATCGGAATTGGCGCCTGCTTCACCCTGAAAGGAAATCCGGTTGGTCGTCATCTTGCATATACTTTCATGTCTGCCGCCCGTCTGGCGGTTTTTCTACAAACCCTTTGCGACAAGAATGCGGGCACGGTCAAGATCGGCCTGCGTATCAACGCCAAGGGGAACTGCATTGATAATGGCAACATCTATGCGCATGCCATCTTCCAGCGCGCGCAACTGTTCAAGTTTCTCGCGCCGCTCCAGAACGGAGGGCCCAAGCTTGACAAAGCGCTCAAGCGCAGCCCGGCGATAGGCATAAAGCCCGATATGGTGATAAAGTGGGCCTTCGCCATAAGGTGCCGTGGCGCGGGTGAAATAAAGCGCGCGCAGATTGCCATTGGCCAAGGGCGAACCGACAATCTTGACCACATTCGGGTTGGTCTTTTCTTCCTCGACCGTGATTTCAACGCCAAGCGTTGCAATATCGGCCGGTCCATCCTGCAATGGCTGCAGCGCCTTGCGAATGGCGTCTGCATCGATCGTCGGCAGATCGCCCTGCACATTGATGATGACGTCAAAATCGCCCGAAGGATCAACCTTGCCGAGCGCTTCAAAAATACGGTCCGACCCTGATTCGTGATCGGCGCGGGTCATGACGGCCTCATGGCCATGCGCCCAGACGGCTGCAAAGATTTCATCCGAGTCGGTGGCGACCACGGTGCGTCCAAGATTGGCAGCAGCAGCGCGCTCGGCAACATGGACAATCATCGGCTTGCCGCAAATATCGGCCAAAGGCTTGTTTGGCAGACGCGTCGAGCCAAGGCGTGCCGGAATCAGCGTCAGGATTTTCATCATCATTTGCCTTCTTGTTCACCATTCAGGGACGCATTTTGCGCGGATTGCAGCTTTACGCCCGCTTTCATGCTCGCAAAAGTGTCAAAAAGTCACGGGTACAGACTTCCTTATAGGTGTTGCATCGATCCGGCAAAAGACCTAGTTTCCGCCCGAAGCTGGGAGTTACTTCCGGCCTCGCGAGAGGCTGCGTAAATCCAGCTGATACAGGCGTTCTCTGGGGGAGAGCGTTTTGGTAGAGGGAGCGCTGATCAGCGATGAATTCAACCCAAGCTAACAAATTTATTATGGCCCTCCTGGGCACTGTTTTTGTTGTCATGACGACTGGCCTGCTTGCGGATGCCCTGTTTTATTCACCGGCACCTGAAAAGCCAGGTTATGAAATCGTGGTTGCAGAAGGTGGCGCCAGTGGTGATGCAGGTGCTGCGAAGAAAGAGGAAGTCTCGATTGTAACCCTCCTGCAAACGGCTGATCCGGAACGTGGTGCGGCTGTCTTCAAGCTCTGCCAGGCGTGCCATACCAGCGAAAAGGGCGGCGCAAACAAGATTGGTCCGCATCTTTATGATGTCGTCAACCGTCCGGCCGCATCGGTTGCTGATTTCAGCTATTCGGCAGCCATGAAAGAATTCGGCGCTGCTGGCAACACGTGGGATTACGAGAATCTCAACAAGTTCCTCGCTTCGCCCAAGGGTCTGGTCAAGGGAACCGCCATGGGCTTTGCTGGCGTCAAGAAGGACAATGATCGCGCAAGCCTGATTGCCTATCTGCGGTCGCTTTCCGACAATCCAGCTCCGCTGCCAACCGCTGATGCTGCCCCCGCTGACGCACCTGCAGCCGAAGGCGAGGAAAAGCCTGCGGAAGCTGCACCGGCCAATGCCGCTCCGGCTGACGCTGCACCAGCTCCAGCTGAAACCGCTCCGGCCGCACCTGCTGCACCGGAAGGGGAAAAGCCTGCCGAACCGGCTCCGGAAACACAGGAACAGGCCCCCACTCAGGCAAACTAGAACAGTTTCTGGAAAGGCGGTCTCCGGTTTTCCGTCCGGAACCATGAAAAGGCTATATGTCAGAGCAACTGACATCGCTTGAACCGGGCTTCTGGCCCGGTTTTTTATTCTTTCCCGCTCAAACGCATTTTTTCTGAAGTTTGCCTTTCTTCCTTCGCAATATTCCATAAAGTTGACATCAACCAATCCGCAACGGAACGGAGAATGCTGGATGAAGGCTTTATGGGCGGGAGCGCTTGCGGCAACCCTATTTGCAGGCACGATCTTTGGCGCACTGGCTGACACGTCTGAACCGCAATGGCGAACAGCGTCCAGCCTGATTGGCGAACCGAAATATCCGGCAGATTTCAAGCATTACGACCATGTCAATCCGCAGGCACCGAAAGGCGGCACGCTCAATCGTGTCGCTGTCGGCACGTTTGACACGCTCAATCCCTATCTCGTTCAGGGTGTGGCGGCTGCCGGCCTGTCGCAATTTGGCGGCGGTCTGCTTTATGACACGCTGATGGCCGATGCGGTTGACCAAGCCTCGACGCAATATCCGCTGATCGCCGAAGCACTGCAATATCCCGATGATTATTCCTGGGTGAAGTTCAGGCTCAACCCGAATGCCAAATGGCATGACGGCCAGCCGATCACGGTTGAGGACGTGATCTGGTCGTTCAACGTGCTGAAAAAACAGTCGCCCATGTACAACAAATATTTTGGCGATGTCGAAAGTGCGGAAAAAACCGGCGAACACGAGGTCAAGTTCACCTTTGCAAAAGCAGGCAACCGCGAATTGCCCCAGATCATAGGCGGCCTGGTTGTCCTGCCGAAACACTGGTGGGAGGGCAAGGATGCGCAGGGCCGCCAGCGCGACATCTCCCGCCCGACGCTGGAAATCCCGCTTGGCTCATCGGCCTATCGCATTGAAAAGGTCGTGCCGGGACGCTCGATCACCTATGCGCGGGTGGATGATTATTGGGGCAAGGATCTGCCGGTCAATGTCGGGCGCAACAATTTCGACCGCATCCATTACGAATATTACATGAATGAAGACACGGCCTGGGAAGCCTTCAAGAAGGGTGGACATGACGATTATCGTCCGGAAATGCGCATTCAGCGCTGGATGGAGGGCTATGATTTCCCGGCTGTCCAGCGCGGCGATGTGATCAAGAAATCCTTCCCCTACAATGCCGCGGGCCGCATGCAGGCCTATTTCCTCAACACGCGCAAGCCGCAATTGCAGGATGAGAAAGTGCGCAAGGCCCTGACCTATGCGTTTGATTTCGAATCCATGAACCGCCTGCTGTTCTTCAACCAGTATCAGCGAATCAACAGCTATTTCGCCGGCAATGAGCTGGAGCTGAAAGGCCCACCCACCCCGGCAGAAGTTGCAATTCTCGAAACAGTGGAGGATGCGCTGCCAGCCGAGGCGTTGACGCAGGAATTCAGGCTGCCGGTCAATGATACGCCGCAATCCCTGCGCAAAAATCTGCTCACCGCGCTCAAGCTCTTTGCCGAAGCAGGCTGGACATTGAAGGGCAGCAAACTTGTCAACAGCGAGGGCAAGCAGTTCACACTGGAGTTCCTCGGTGATGATCCGACCGATGACCGCATTTTCAGCCCCTTCGTGCAGAATCTGCGCAAGATCGGCATTGATGCGAAAGTGCGCATTGTGGACACGGCGCAATATCAGGCGCGGCTCAATGATTTCGACTTTGATGTCATCAATGGCGTGATTGCCCAGAGCTCCTCCCCCGGCAATGAACAGCGCGACATGTGGGGATCCAAGGCCGCAGATATGAAAGGCAGCCGCAATTATGCCGGCATCAGGAACCCAGCCATCGACAAGCTGATCGAACGCCTCATCTATGCCAAGGATCGTGATGATCTGGTGGCGGCAACCCATGCGCTCGATCGTGCGCTGTTGTGGAACTATTACGTCGTGCCGCAATGGTATTCCGACCATCTCAACGTGGCCTATTGGAACAAGTTTGGCATGCCGGAAACACAGCCGGAATATGCCGGCATTGATCCCTATTCATGGTGGATTGACCCGGAAAAGGAAGCCAAGCTCAAATCAGGCGGTCGCTAAGGAATCAAGACAATGAATGAGTTGCGCGTGAACCGCCGCCATTTTCTGGCGCTTTCCGCAGGCCTGTCTGCAACCTGTCTCCTGCCGGAGGGCGCCTTTGCGGATGTAGCAACCGGCACGCCCCTACACGGGCTTTCGGCCTTTGGCGAACTGAAATATGCGCCGGATTTTACCCATTTCGATTATGTCAACCCGGATGCGCCGAAGGGCGGCACCTTCAGATTTGCCCCTTTCAACTGGATCTGGAACCAGAATACGCAGACCTTCAACACGCTCAACACCTTCACCTTCAAGGGCGATGCGCCGCCGCGCATGGAGCTGACCTATGACAGCCTAATGGTGCCAGCACTTGACGAGCCGGATTCGCTCTATGGCCTGCTTGCCGAAAGCGTTGAACTGTCCAAGGACAAGCAAAGCTGTCTGTTCCGTCTGCGCAAGCAGGCGCGCTTTCACGATGGCGCAGCTGTGACGGCAAGGGATGTGGTCAGCACTTACACGGTTCTGAAACAGAAAGGCCATCCGCTCATCCGCCAAAGTCTGGCGGGCGTTCAAAAGGTGGAAGCGACCAAGAATGGCGATGTGCGCATGCATTTCACGCCAGAGCGCGGCATCTTCGCCATTCTCGCAGCCCTCACCCTGCCTATCCTTTCAGCCAGATGGCTGGAAGAACAGGATTTTGAGGCCGCAACCATGGAACCGGTGCCAGGGTCTGGCCCCTATCGCGTTGGCAAATTTGCCGCCGGCCAGTTCATTGAATATGAGCGCGTTGCAGATTACTGGGCAAAAGACCTGCCAGTGCAGCGTGGCGCCAACAATTTTGACATCATCCGCATCGAGTTTTACCGCGACCGCCAGCCGGAATTTGAGGCCTTCAAGAAGGGCGACATTGATTTTCGCGCCGAAAGCGTCGCGAAAAACTGGGCAACCGCCTATGACTTCCCGGCCGTCGCGGAAAAGAATATCATCAAGCGCACTTTCCCGAAGGAAAAACGCCCTCTGATGCAGGCATGGGCGCTGAACCAGCGCCGCGAGCGCTTTCGTGATCCGCGTGTACGGGAAGCGATCGCGCTCTGTTTCGACTTTGAATGGACCAATGCCAATCTGTTCTACAATGCCTATGAGCGGATCAACTCCTGCTTTGCCGGTTCTGATTTCGAGGCCAAGGGTTTGCCGACGCCGGACGAACTGACCGTGCTACAACGCTATCGCGGCAGGCTGCCGGATGCGGTTTTTGACCAGCCGGTGATGATGCCGGTATCCGATGGCAGCGGCCGCGACCGTACCCAGTTTTCGCGCGCGATCGAGCTGTTGCAGCAGGCAGGCCTTGAGCGCAAAAACGGGCATTTCCATCTTGCCGATGGTTCGCGCTTTACGCTGGAGCTTTTGAGCAATTCCGACAGTTTCACCCGCATCTATAATCCCTTCGTGCAGAAGATGCGGGCAATCGGCATTGATGCCAGCCTGCGACTGATTGATCCAAGCCAGTATCAGGCGCGGCTGCGTGACTTTGATTTCGACATGGTGGGCATGGCGGTTCAGTTCAACGCCACGCCGACCGAAGAATCGCTTGGCAGCATGTTCGGCTCAGCTTCAGCCAATATGCCGGGCAGCTATAATCTTCCCGGCACAGCCGACCCGCTGATCGACGAACTCATTGCCGATATCGGCAAGGCCACAAGCCGCTCCGACTATGTCGCCACCATGCGCGTGCTTGACCGGTACTTGCGTATCCGTCGCGACTGGCTTCCAAATTGGAGATCAGCGAATCACCTTGTGGCTTACTGGGACCGTTTCGGTTTCAGGGAGCCAAAGCCGGATTACGGCTTCTCGGTTGAGACGTTGTGGTGGATCGACGAGAACAGGGCGCAAGCGATTGGCAAATCATAAGCGAATGAAGAGCTTCATGGCAAAGACAGGACGGGATTGATGGGCGCATATATTCTTCGCCGTCTGCTTTTGATGATTCCGACCATCTTCGGCATCATGGCAATTTCCTTCGCGATTGTGCAGTTTGCGCCGGGCGGACCTGTGGAGCGGGTGATTGCCCAGCTTTCCGGTCAGGGCGGCGATGCGCTCGACCGCATTTCCGGCGGCAGCAACGATTTTGGCCAGAGCAGTCTCGACAGCGGCTCGATCAATTCCAAATATCGCGGCGCACAGGGGCTTGATCCGCAATTCATTGCCGAGCTTGAAAAACAGTTCGGCTTCGACAAGCCGCCGCTTGAGCGTTTCGTCAACATGCTGTGGGATTATCTGCGCTTTGATTTTGGCCGCAGCTATTTTCGCGACATCAGCGTGATCGAACTGATCAAGGAAAAAATGCCGGTTTCGATCTCGCTCGGTCTGTGGATGACCTTCCTGTCCTACATGATCTCGATCCCGCTTGGCATCCACAAGGCGATCAGAGACGGCTCACGCTTCGACACCTGGACGTCTGCCGTCATCATCATCGGCTATGCGATCCCAAGTTTCCTGTTTGCCATCATGCTGGTGGTGCTGTTTGCCGGCGGGTCGTTCTTCGACTGGTTCCCGCTGCGCGGCCTGACCTCGCCCGATTTTGACCAGTTGTCCCTCTGGGGCAAGATCAAGGACTATCTCTGGCACATGACGCTGCCGATTACCGCCATGGTTCTGTCGTCCTTTGCCACGACGACGCTTCTCACCAAGAACTCGTTTCTGGAAGAAATCCGCAAGCAATATGTCACGACCGCGCGCGCCAAGGGGCTGACTGAAAATCAGATTCTCTATGGCCATGTCTTCCGCAATGCGATGCTGATCGTCATTGCCGGTTTTCCGGGCGCGTTCATCTCGGCCTTTTTCACCGGTTCTTTCCTGATCGAAACCATCTTCTCGCTCGATGGGCTGGGCCTGCTTGGCTATCAGTCGATCATCAATCGCGACTATCCGGTGGTCTTTGCCAATCTCTATATCATGTCGCTGCTAGGGCTCATCATCGCGCTTCTGTCAGATCTCACCTATACGTGGATTGATCCACGCATCGACTTCGAGCGGAGGGATGTGTGATGACAGACACCACATTCGCGCCCCCGGCAAAGCCGGTGAGACGACCATTCCTCTCGCCACTCAACCGCCGTCGCTGGCAGAATTTCAAGGCCAACAGACGCGGTTACTGGTCGCTGTGGATCTTCCTGTTTCTGCTTGTGACAGCGCTGTTTTCCGAATTCATCGCCAATGACAAGCCGATCCTCGTCTCCTACAAGGGCGAGCTGTTGATGCCGGTCTTTGTCGATTATCCGGAAGAAAAATTCGGCGGCTTTTATGCCGTGACCGATTATCGGGATCCGGTCATCCAGGAAGAGATCGAGAAGAATGGCTGGGCGATCTGGCCGCCAATTCGTTATTCCTACAATACGGTCAACAATGAAATACCGGAGGCGGCGCCATCAAAACCCTTCTGGCTCTACAGTCCAGAAGTGCGCTGTCAGCGTTATCCGCTCGGCGTGAATGATCCAAATTGCCGCTTTGGCAATTTCAATCTGCTTGGTACCGACGATCAGGCGCGCGATGTCTTTGCCCGCGCGCTCTATGGCTTCCGCATTTCGGTGCTGTTTGGTCTGATCCTGACGCTGTTTTCCGCTGTGATCGGCATTACGGCTGGCGCCATTCAGGGCTATTTTGGCGGCTGGATTGATCTCCTGTTCCAGCGCTTCATCGAAATCTGGTCGTCGATCCCGCTTCTCTATCTGCTGCTCATCATCGCAGCCATTCTGCCGCCCGGCTTCTGGGTGCTGCTTGGCATCATGCTTCTGTTCTCATGGGTATCATTTGTCGGCGTGGTGCGTGCGGAATTTTTGCGTGCGCGCAATTTTGAATATGTGAATGCCGCCCGCGCCCTTGGCGTGAAGAACAGCACCATCATGTGGCGGCATCTTTTACCCAATGCCATGGTCGCAACGCTGACCTTCCTGCCATTCATCCTCAATGGCTCGATCACGACATTGACCGCGCTCGATTTCCTAGGCTTTGGCCTGCCGCCCGGTTCACCGTCGCTGGGCGAGCTGATGGCGCAGGGCAAGAACAATCTGCAGGCACCATGGCTTGGCATCACAGGCTTTGTGGTCATTTCCGTCATGCTGTCGCTGTTGATCTTCATTGGCGAGGCAACACGTGACGCGTTCGATCCGCGAAAGGCATTTCAATGAGTGACGGGTCGATGAACAAACCGCTGCTTTCCGTCCGTGATCTTTCCGTCGCCTTCCGCCAGAATGGCGAGGAGCGCATTTCGGTCGATCATGTCTCCTTCGATATTGCCGAAGGCGAAACGGTTGCGCTTGTCGGCGAATCCGGCTCGGGCAAGTCTGTTTCGGCGCTTTCCGTGCTCAAGCTTCTGCCCTATCCGGCGGCAAGCCACCCATCTGGCGAAATCCTGTTTGAGGGCCGCGATCTGATGCGCGCCTCAGAACCGGAACTGCGCAAAGTGCGCGGCAATGACATTGCCATGATCTTTCAGGAACCGATGACCTCGCTCAATCCCCTTCATACGGTCGAGCAGCAGATCGGTGAAATCCTGCGCGTGCATCAGGGCATGAGCGGCGAGGCAGCACGCAAACGCACGCTGGAACTCATGCATGAAGTACGCATCCGCGACCCGGAAAAGCGGCTCAACGCCTTCCCGCATCAATTGTCCGGTGGCCAGCGCCAACGTGTGATGATCGCCATGGCGCTCGCCAACAAGCCAAAACTTTTGATTGCCGATGAGCCGACCACAGCGCTTGACGTGACGGTGCAGGCACAGATTCTGAAACTTCTGGCAGAGCTCAAGACCGAACAGCGCATGTCGATGCTGTTCATCACCCATGACCTCGGCATCGTGCGCAAGATCGCCGACAAGGTCTGCGTGATGAACAAGGGCAGGATTGTCGAAGCTGGCCCGACACGCGAGATTTTTGAAAACCCGCAAAATCCATACACAAAACATCTTCTTGCCGCCGAGCCAAAGGGCGAGCCACCTGCGGCTGATCTCAGCGCTCCCACGGTGATGGAGGGCCGTGATATCCGCGTCTGGTTCCCGATCAAGAAGGGGCTGATGCGCAAGACGGTCGATCATGTGAAGGCGGTGGATGGCATCAATGTCACGCTTCGCGCCGGACAGACGCTTGGCGTGGTCGGCGAATCGGGTTCGGGCAAGACAACGCTGGGATTGGCGCTTGCGCGCATGATTGCCTCGAAAGGCGAGATCCGCTTCGATGGTCGCGATATTGCCAAATACAGTTTTGCGCAAATGCGCCCGTTGCGACGCGAGCTGCAGATCGTGTTTCAGGATCCGTTCGGCTCGCTCAGCCCGCGCATGAGCATTGCCGATATCATCACCGAAGGGCTTTGGGTGCATGAGCCTAAGCTTACAGCCGATGAGCGCGACCAGCGCGTGGTGGAGGCACTGAAAGACGTCAATCTCGATCCGGAAACACGCTTCCGCTATCCGCATGAATTTTCCGGCGGCCAGCGCCAGCGTATCGCCATTGCACGCGCCATGGTGCTCAATCCCAAATTCGTCATGCTGGATGAGCCAACCTCGGCACTCGACATGAGCGTGCAGGCGCAGGTTGTCGATCTGCTGCGGGCCTTACAGAAAAAGCACAATCTCGCCTATCTTTTCATCAGCCATGATCTGAAGGTGGTGCGCGCATTGGCCAATGATGTTCTGGTGATGCGCAACGGTGAGGCGGTCGAATATGGGCCAGCCAAAGAGGTTTTCGCCAATCCAAAGACCGAATATACCAAGGCCTTGATGGCAGCGGCTTTCCGTATGGAAGCTGTCGAGGGAGACATAAAACAATGACGACAAAATACGGCAAGATCTTTCTGGCCACGACCGACTGGGATCCCGCGATCTGGCTCGACGTGTTTCGGGAAAAGGCACCGGAGCGCGTCGTTGTCACTGAGCGCGAAGGCCATGAAGACAAGATTGAATATGCGCTGGTGTGGAAACAGAAGCCCGGCTCGCTTGCCAATCTGCCCAATCTGAAGGTCATTTTCTCGCTTGGCGCCGGCGTTGACCATGTCTTCCGCGACAACCAGATCCCGGATGTGCCGCTGGTGCGCATCATTTCCGACGATCTCACCCAGCGCATGACGGAATATGTCGCCTGGCAGGTGCTGGATCACCATCGCCTTGGCGCGCTTTATCGCAAGCAGCAGCGCGCGCATGTCTGGCACGAAGATCCCCGCCAGCCGGCCGCAAGCGATGTGACGGTCGGCATTATGGGGCTTGGCGTTCTGGGGCGCGATGCGGCCGAAAAACTGAAAATACTCGGCTTCAACGTGACCGGCTGGAGCCGCCGGCCGCATGAGATTGACGGTGTCCGCACCTATCATGGCACGCAAGGCTTTGCGGATTTTCTCAAGACGCCCGATATTATCGTCTGCCTTCTGCCGCTGACGCCCGATACGAAGGGCATTCTGTCCATGGCGATGTTCACCCAGCTCAAGTCGGACGGGCCGCTTGGCGCGCCCATCCTGATCAATGCCGGTCGCGGCGGCCTGCAGAATGAGGCCGATATTCTGGCTGCCCTTGATCGCGGGCTGTTGTCCGCCGTCTCGCTCGACGTGTTCAATCAGGAGCCACTACCTGCTGACAGTCCGTTCTGGGATCACCCGAAGGTGACCATTACCCCGCATGCAGCCGCAAGCTCGTCTGCCAAGGCGCTGGTGCCGCAGATCATCCAGCAGATGGAAGATTATGAGCGCGACGGCACCTTGCGCAATCTGGTCGACAAGGCCATGCAATATTAAGGATCAAAGCCAGAATACTTCCACGAAGCCCGCCCGTCAGGCGGGCTTTTTTGCCCGATAGCGAACGGTATCAAACCGCGCTGACAGCGCATTGTAGAGCAGCAAGCGCCCGACCAGGGGTTCGCCAATGCCGGTGATCAGCTTGATCGCCTCCATCGCCTGCAAACTGCCGATCACGCCGGGCAGAACGCCCAGAACCCCGGCTTCAGCACAGGTCGGCACGGCCTCAGGCGGCGGTGGCGCAGGAAAGAGATCGCGGTAAGACGGATTGGGGGTGCCATCCGCGCCATTTTCATATGGCATCAGCACGGTCAGCGTGCCATCAAACCGGCCAATCGCCCCGCTGATCAGCGGACGGCGTACCAAGGCTGCCGCATCTGCCAGAACATAGCGCGTGGCGAAATTGTCCGTGCAATCAATGACCAGATCATACCCGGCAATGAGATCAGCCGCATTGCCGGCATCAAGGCGCAATGGATGCGTCTCGACCCTGACATGCGGGTTGATGCGTTCGATGGCGGTACGCGCACTTTCCACCTTTTCCAGCCCGACATTGGCTGTGTCATGGATGACCTGACGCTGGAGATTGGACAGTGAAACCCTATCATCATCGACAATGCCAAGGGTTCCAGTTCCGGCTGCGGCCAGATAATGCAGCACCGGCGCGCCAAGCCCGCCTGCACCGACAACAAGAACACGCGCAGCCTTCAGCTTCTGCTGCCCCGGCCCGCCGATTTCCGGCAGGATGATGTGGCGCGCATAGCGTTCAAGTTCTTCATCGGTCAAGAGGGCTGCAGTGGTCATGTATTGAACCATAGAGCAAGTCTCCCAAAAGTGGAAACCGGTTTTGGGCGAAAGACATGTTATGAGCCGGCAAGGCCGGTCTGCCCGCACCTATTTCCGCTGCAATTCGCCATTCGACACGGTGAAGAATTGCGCGTCACCGCCAAGCGCTTCAAACAGCGCGCGATCCGTGCCGGTCATGAAGGCCTGACCGCCCAGATCGTCCAGAATGCCAAACAAGGCAGCGCGCCTGCCAGGATCAAGATGGGCAGCGATTTCATCGAGTAGAAGGATCGGCGCCATGCCGGACAGCTCGCCCGTCAGCCGCGCATGGGCAAGCACCAGCCCGATCAGCAGCGCTTTCTGCTCACCGGTCGAACACAGCGCGGCAGGCATGGCTTTCGGGCGATGCTGTACGACGAAATCGGTGCGATGCGGCCCATCGAGCGTACGCCCTGCCGCACGATCACGCGTACGGCCATCGCGCAGGCTGCGGCGGAAATCCTCTTCAAGGTCAAGTGCGGCCTCAACGCCGATTCGCTGTTCCAGCGGGCCTTCGAGAAAACAATCTGCCTTGGGAAATGGGCCATCGTCTGGAAGGCGCTCAATCATTGCAGCAATCAGCCGCATCGCCTCGGCGCGTGCGGCAGCAATGGCAATACCAAGCTCGGCCATCTGGCTTTCAATCGCATCGAGCCAGCCTTTGTCGCTGCTTTCCTCAGCCAGAAGGCGGTTGCGGCTGCGCATGGCCTTTTCATAATCGGCAACGCGCTTGCCATGCGCCGTGTCGATGGCAAGCACCATGCGGTCAAGAAAACGGCGCCGGTCGGAGGCGCCACCGGTAAACAGCCCGTCCATCGACGGGACGACCCAGAGAATGCGGGTATAATCAAGCAGCGCCTCGCCAGAGGCAGCATTGCCATTGATGCGCACCTTGCGGCCGCCCTCGCCGCCGCCAGCCGTTCCCGTGCCGATTTCCGCTTCACCATAGAGCATGCAGTCCAGCGTAGCATGAATGGCAAAGCCATCCGGGGCGGAGACGCGGGCAACATCATCATAGGAGGCGCGGCGAAGTCCCCTGCCCGGCGAAAGGAAGGAAACCGCTTCAATCAGATTGGTCTTGCCGGAACCGTTTTCGCCAGTCAGCACAACATGACCTGGCCCCAGCGCCAGGTTGAGCGACGCATAATTGCGAAAATCAGAAAGTTTAAGCCGCCGGATCGACACGCGTTCGGGGCGGCTTTCATGATTGCTTGTGTCCACGACCGACATCTTTGCCAGAATTGGGCTTTTGGCCTTTTCAGGCCAGAGCCGGTTAGACGCGCATCGGCATCAGGACATAGAGCACATCTTCATCGCCCGTATCGCGCACCAGCGTTGGCGAACCGGCATCAGCCAGCATGAAGACAGCATCCGAGCCAGACAGCTGGCTGGTAATGTCGAGCAGATATTTCGAATTGAAGCCGATATCGAGCGGATCAGCGTCATAATCAGCGGCAATCTCGTCAACGGCGCTGCCCGAATCCGGATTGTTGACGGTGAGGGTCAGATGACCATCGGCAATCGACAGTTTCACCGCACGGCCGCGTTCGCTGGAAATCGTCGACACACGGTCAACGGCTGCGGCAAAATCCTGCCGGTTGATGATCAGCTTCTTGTCATTGTTTGACGGGATGACGCGCTGATAATCCGGGAAGGTACCGTCGATCAACTTGGAGGTCAGAACCACCGAGCCAACGGTGAAACGGATCTTGGCATCCGACAATTCGACCGTAACGACGGCTTCCGGCACATCGACCAGCTTCTGCAGTTCTGCAACCGTCTTGCGCGGAATGATGATGCCCGGCATGCCTTCCGCACCCGATGGCGCTTCCAGTTCGGCGCGCGCCAGACGGTGGCCATCCGTTGCCACCGCACGCAGCTTGAGCGCGCCATCGCTTTCGATCGCATGGAAGAAAATACCATTCAGATAATAGCGTGTTTCTTCCGTCGAGATGGCAAATTGCGTGCGATCGATCAGGCGCTTGAGGGCTGCCGCATCAATGCGGAACGTATGGGTGAAGGATCCGGCCGTCAATTCCGGGAAATCCGACTGCGGCAGGCACTGGAGACGGAAGGACGACTTGCCGGAAATGACTGACATCGAACCGCCATCCGGATTGGTTGACAGCATGACTTCCGCGCCATCCGGCAGCTTGCGCACAATATCATACAGCAGATGCGCCGGAACCGTGGTAGCACCCGCCTGTTCGACCATGGCCGCCGTGGCTTCATTGACTTCCAGGTCGAGGTCGGTTGCTTTCAGCGCCAGCGTATCGCCTTCGGCCTTTAGGAGCACGTTGGACAGGATCGGTATCGTGTTACGCCGCTCGACAACACGATGGACGTGGTTGAGAGATTTAAGAAGGTTCGATCGCTCTATTGTAACACGCATCTTGATACGCACTCGCTCACTTGGACAGGGCGACTGCATCAGACAGGCAGACCGTCCCTTGTCGATAAGGCGCCTTTGCGCCAGAAGGTCTGATAAAGTGGCAGATTTTTAACGCGAAATGCAAGCCCGGCCCATGCCGCAAAACGACCGGGCCAGCGCTTTTTTTGCAATATCCACTGATCAGGCAGCCTGATCGTTGATCAGACGCTTCAGAAGCTCCAGCTCCTGTGCGAGCTTGCTGTCGGCACCGACCAGATCCTCGATCTTGCGCACGGCATGCAGAACCGTCGTGTGATCGCGGCCACCAAAGCGACGGCCGATTTCCGGCAGCGAACGCGGGGTCATCATCTTGGCCAGATACATCGCAACCTGGCGCGGCTTGACGATGGTGCGGGTGCGGCGATTCGACAGCAGATCCTGCTTCGACACATTGTAATGGCGGGCGACAATGCGCTGGATTTCCTCGATGCGGATGCGCTTTGGCTCACCGGTGCGGGTGAGATGACCAAGCAGCTCGTCCACACGTTCAATCGTCAGATTCGGCTCGAAGGACTGACGGAACAGAAGCTGATTGAAGGCGCCTTCCAGTTCACGGCCAGAGCCGGTAACGGTGCGTGCGACATGGGCAAGGATTTCCTCGCCGATTTCAAGGCTGCTGTCTTCCGCCTGAGCGGCTGCAAGACGACGACGCAGCATTTCAAGTCGCATTTCATAATCCGGCGCGCCAACTTCCAAGGCTACACCACCCTGCAGACGCGAACGCACGCGCACATCAAGCGATTCCAGTTCTGACGGCGGACGGTCAGCGGCAACCACGACCTGCTTGGCGCTGTCGAGCAGCGTGTTCAGCAGATGGCAGAATTCATGCTGGATCGATTTGCCCTGCAGGAACTGCATGTCGTCAATGACCAGAAGGTCAATGTCACGCAGCTGTTCCTTGAAGGACAACGCATTGTTGTCGCGGATGGCGGTTGCAAAGCGCCACATGAAATATTCAGCCGTCAGATAGACCACACGGGGCTTGTCCTGGCGCTGCAGGGCAGCCGCAGCAATCGCCTGCAGAAGATGGGTCTTGCCCAGGCCGACAGAGGCATGAATGAACAGTGGGTTGAAACGCACGGCACTGGAGCCGGCTTCCGCAATGGTGCGCGCGGCAGCAAGCGCCACACGATTCGATGCACCATCGACAAAGGTTTCAAACGTATAGCGCGGATCAAGCGGCGACCCCAGAACACCGCCAGCCGCAGCAGCCGATTCTGCGACAACAGCCGAGCCGCGCTTTTCGCTTGCCGTCTGACTGGTCGGGAAGACCATCTTTTCACGCGGAGCGGCTTGTACCGGCTTGGCTTCAACTGTTTCAGGAGCCTCAACCTGCGGCGCAGAGCGCACGACACGGCTTACACCACGCACAACCACTTCCACTTTCAGGATCTGGTCGTTTTCTTCCTTCCAGAGTTCCGCCAGCAGTTCCGAATAATGATTATTGATCCACGAACGCAGGAATGCGGTCGGAACCGAAAGGCGTACAACGCTCTTGGAGATTTCATCCAGCTTCAGACGGCCAAACCAGCTTGAATAGATCTCACTGCCCACACGGGCTTTCAGCTTGGCGGTCAGGCGTTCAAATGCTGCCTCACCGGCCAGCCTGTCTGCATCCATAAGGCCCGCCTGGCCTTCAGCAGCCGAAGATCCGTGGATACGGTCCGCATGCGTATCATTACCCATCGATGCCGTCATCTTGCCACTCATCATTACCATCGCTTCGCCTGCCTTCATATTGTTCTTGCACGCCATTCCCGGCGCTTGTCATTCATTCCTGAACGGAAGTCCCTTCGATCTTCCGCTGCGTCATCAGCCTGCTGTTTCAGCCTCAAATGCCGCATTGCTCTTTACAGATTCCATCAGGGATCATTCCAACCGGTCTCCCAATACTGGGCAAACACAACCAACTGACCGGCCATTACCACTCACCCGGGATACTCCTTTCCGCTACCGGTTACGACTCAATCAAAATTGCACAAGGCTGATTGCCCGGATTGCTCCGAACAACAACCACCCATTTCAAACTGGAACGCCGAAAGCGTGTTTCCAGTTAATGAAGGGTAAATCCGTCAGATCGGACCGAACAGGCCAGACAACAGCGCCCACGGATCTTGCGATCCATGTCATTCATCACATCATGTAATGCTAAGGCGCGTAGCAGCCCATCCCTCTACAGCCCTGACTTTAGCCAAGGCAAAGCGCATTGGGCAAGCCTCGGTTTGTGGGTTTTTTTTTGCCTGAGGGGCTTGCATCGCATTGTCGATCCGACAGGGAATCGGGCCTCATTTCATTAACGCCTTACGATTCAATGCCTTTCTCCCGCCCCTCTTTTTGCGCGGTCCCGATCTGTTCCGATCGAAAATAAATTTAAAAAATTTTCCTTGACTCAAACGGCCTGACGAGTCCTGCCGGGAGGCTGTGGATAACTTTGGAAAAGTCAGCCACAAACTATTGATAATAAGTAGCATTTTATCAACAGCGCAGGAATTTTTTCCGGTCTTTCCGCGACCGTCTCACGCTTGAAAAACATGCAATGCGATAGCCCCATTCGGGCGTAAAAATCTGCAAAAAATAAAACCCGGCTAACGAAATCAGCCGGGTTTTATTAAAGATTCCGAAAATTATACTATTCTTAGGCAAGTGCCTTCAAACGCTGTGCCAGACGCGACACCTTGCGCGATGCAGTGTTCTTGTGGATCACGCCCTTGGAAGCAGCGCGCATCAGTTCCGGCTGGGCTGCCTTGAAAGCAAGTTCTGCAGCCTGCTTGTCACCGCTCTTGAGTGCGTCTTCGAGCTTGCGAATGAAGGTACGAACGCGCGAACGGCGCGCCTTGTTGACCTCGGTGCGGGCAGCAATCTTACGCACTGCCTTCTTGGCCGAAGGAGTATTGGCCATAAATGCCTCTCTTTTTCTGTCAGCTAGCCAGCAGGCTTTCGCCGCCGGGAACAAAACCTCTAGGGCAGCCGCATGAAAGGCCGCCAATCCGTGGCCGGGCTTATAGATCAGCTTTTGCCAGACGTCAACGTGGATTCTGTTGCCGCATGCAATCAAAAGGGCCATCGCAGCCCGGAAAACCGACATGCATGGGCCGCAGCCTCTGCTGGTTGCGGCCCATGCATGGCTTACGCCATCTGATCTTTCGATCAGCGGTTCTTGAAGGAAGGTGTACGCTTGTCGATGAAAGCCTGCATGCCTTCCTTCTGATCTTCCGTTGCAAACAGCGAATGGAACAGGCGGCGTTCAAAACGCAGACCTTCATTCAGCGTGGTTTCGTAGGCGCGATTGACGACTTCCTTGGCCATATAGACGGCCGGACGCGAGAAGGAAGCTATGCGTTCTGCCGCCTTCAAGGCTTCTTCCAGCAGTTCTTCTGGTGCCACGACGCGCGAAACCAGGCCGCAGCGTTCGGCTTCCGCCGCATCCATCATGCGGCCGGTGAGGCACATATCCATGGCCTTGGACTTGCCGACATAGCGTGTGAGGCGCTGCGAGCCACCCATGCCCGGAATGACGCCAAGCGTGATTTCCGGCTGACCGAACTTGGCATTGCTGCCGGCGATGATGAAATCGCACATCATGGCAAGCTCGCAGCCGCCACCCAGCGCATAGCCATTGACGGCCGCGATGATCGGCTTGCGGATGCGGTCAACCTTCTGCCAATCGGCGAACATGTCATCAAGAAAGGCCCCGGCAAAATCGACCGACTGCATTTCCTTGATGTCCGCACCAGCAGCAAAGGCCTTTTCCGAACCGGTGATGACCATGGCGCCGATCTTGCCATCGGCATCAAAACTGGCCAACGCTTCGGTTACTTCCTCAAGAACCTTGCGGTTCAGCGCATTGAGTGCCTGCGGGCGGTTAAGACGGATCAGCCCGACGCTGCCGCGGGTCTCAACAAGAATGGTTTCGTATGCCATGGAAGTCCTTCCCTGAAACAAGATCATCTCGATACATGTCCTGTTCCCAAGACGGTTGTCCATTTTGGCAACAGCACATGTCTGCCCCTCTCTTTGTGCGGCAAATTGGACTGGCAATCTGGCTTTGGCAAGTGTCAGAGAGTCACGGGCCGCCTTCAGGACTGGCAGGAGGCGCAATAAAAGGTCGAGCGGCCAGACTGCACCATGCGCTGAATGACCGACCGGCATTTCGGATTGCGACATGGCTCTCCCTCGCGACCATAGACCTTGAAGGAATGCTGGAAATAGCCAAGCGCGCCATTGGCCTGGATATAGTCTTTCAGCGTCGAGCCGCCCGCCTCGATCGCCTCGGCAATGACGGCGCGGATGGAATCGGCCAGAAGATCAAGCTTCTTCTGATCATCGGCAATTGAGCCGGCTTCGCGCATGGGCGAAAGCCCTGCCCGCCACAGCGCCTCGCATACATAGATGTTGCCAAGCCCGGCAATCAGGCTCTGATCAAGCAGGGCTGCCTTCAGGGGCGTGCGCTTGCCGGCCAGGAGCTCCCGTAGCACTTGTCCAGAAAGATGGTTGCCTGTCGGCTCCACGCCGAGCCTGGCAAGCATCGGATGCTGATTAAGCGTGCCTTCCTCCGCAAACAGCATGAAGCCAAAGCGGCGCGGATCATTGTAGATGATGCGCACCCCAGACCCGTCATGATGGCGCAGGTAAAAGATCACATGGTCGTGGGCCGTGCTTTTTACGCGTTCATGGTGGAAGTTTCCGGGCGCATTTTCATCACCATCCGTCTCGATGCGAAACGAGCCCGACATGCCAAGATGGCAGATCACTGTCAGACCATTGTCCAGATGGATGGTCAGATATTTGGCACGCCTGCCAAGGGCAACAATGTCACGCCCGGTCAACCGTTCGGCAAATCGAGGCGGCAAGGGAAAGCGCAGATCAGGCCTGTTCTGTTGCACACGATCAATTGTCGCTCCCTGCATGGATGGTTCAAGACCACGACGAACCGTCTCGACCTCTGGCAATTCAGGCATTGATGTCTTCCCGGATGCTGCAAACCGGCCACCTTATAGACCGCCATCCCGGCATTTGCCATCCATTAACCGAAACCGCGGAATGGCCACCAAATGCCCAAGTTTACGATTTGTTTTCCTTGTTCCTTAAACGGATAACAAGCGATGCCCGCTACAACCACTGCATCAAGACAGTTCCGACAGGGGTATTCTGCAATGCCAAGCTTGATGACGCAGGTTCAGAAAAACAGATCGGGTGCTTTCATGATCGAATGCACATTGATCGGCGCGCTTGCGGTCATTGCCGTTATCAGCGGATTTGCGCTGTTTGCCGGCCAGCCACAGACGACCCAGACACCCGTACCGACTGCAATGGAACTGGATTTGCGTAAATAGGGCAATTCCGGACGGAAAACCGGTTCCCACTTCCCTGGAACTGCTTCAAGTACATCCTCACGGGCGTCATAATCGTGCCACGATACGCTTGCCAGATCAGTCACAAGGAATCAGCCGCCTGTTCATGATGGGCGGCTTTGCCATTCTGGGCCAGACCATTTGGCCGCGTATTGCCAAGGCATGGCCTGATGCCGAACCGTCGCCATTCCGGAAGACATGCTCCAACCGCAGGAGAATATCATGCCCGTCGAAATTCTTTCCGAAAAATCCGCCTCGAGCCGTCCAATCTGGTTTGTCGGCAAAGGCAAGCTCGACCAGGTCAATCTGCCCGATACGGTTTCCTTCTGGGCCAGAGCGCATGGATTTGATGGCGAGCCAGGCGCAGTCCTGATCGTGCCGGCAGACAAGGGAGCCATTGGCGGCGCCCTGTTCGGCACGGGCGAGGACAAGGTCGAAGGCCAGTCGCAACTGGTGGCCGGAAAACTCGCACGCAGCCTGCCGGAAGGCGATTGGCATATTGAAGGCGACATTCGCGATGCCGAGCTTGCCGCCATTGCCATTCTGATGGGCGGCTATGAGTTTACCCGCTATCGCAAGCCGAAGGGAAAGGCGATCCGTCTTGCCCTGCCCAAAGACGTCAATGCGGCTCGTATCCGGCGTATTGCCGATGCAGTCACCTTTGTGCGTGACCTCATCAATACGCCAACCAGCGACATGGGACCGGATGCGCTGGAACAGGCAGCGCGTGATCTGGCAACAAAACATGGCGCATCGTTCCGCTCGATTGTCGGCGACGCACTGCTGGAGCAGAATTTCCCGATGATCCATGCGGTTGGCCGGGCTGCAGCAATTGCACCACGGCTGATCGATTTCCAATGGGGCCGCGAAAGCGACCCGAAAATCACGCTGGTCGGCAAGGGCGTCTGCTTTGACACTGGTGGTCTCGACATCAAGCCTGCCAGCGGCATGCTGCTGATGAAGAAGGATATGGGGGGAGCAGCCAATGTGCTTGGCCTTGCCGCCATGATCATGGATGCGAAATTGCCGGTGCGGCTGCGCGTGCTCATTCCGGCGGTTGAAAATTCCATTTCCGGCAATGCGTTTCACCCATCCGACATCCTGCACAGCCGCAAGGGGCTGACCGTCGAGGTCGGCAATACCGATGCCGAAGGCCGTCTGGTACTTGCCGATGCGCTGGCGCTTGCCGATGAGGAAGAGCCGGAGCTGCTCATTGACATGGCAACCCTGACGGGAGCTGCCCGCGTGGCGCTGGGACCGGATCTGCCGCCTTTCTATACGCATGATGATGAACTGGCCGCCGCCATTGCGGCCAAGGCAAACGAAACCGCCGATCCGCTGTGGCGCATGCCGCTCTGGCAGCCTTATCTGCAAAAACTGTCCTCGCGCATTGCCGACACCAACAATGTCACCACGGACGGCTTTGCCGGCTCAGTGACGGCGGCCCTGTTCCTCAGTCGTTTTGTCGAAAAGACCAGAGGCTGGGCGCATTTCGACATTTTCGGCTGGACACCCTTTGAAAAACCGGCCTTCCCGGTGGGCGGCGAGGCACAGGCCATTCGCGCGCTCTACCAGCTGATCGAAGAGCGCTATCCGGCCTAGGGCAATTCAGCTGTCCACCAAAGCGCTGCTACTCTAACATGTTGATTCTTCGTGGCTCCAGACAGAACCGGTTTCCGTTTTTCCTGGAGCTGCTCCAGCCCCAGGAACAGAATATTGCTTGCCTGACGGATCAAAACGGCATTGAATGATACGGAACCGAAACAATCCCGGATATTGGCCGATCCGCAATGCCAGTTGAACTGAGACCGTCGCAAGCGCTGACATTATTGAAGACCCTGTCGCTGGCGGAGGTGCGAGATGAAATGCCCGACCTCACCACACGGCAGAAAGCCATATTGCTGACGATCTATCTTGAACCGCCGCCGCATACGATTCGTGGGCTGGCGGCAAAACTCAATGTCACCAAGCCGGTGATCACACGCGCGCTCGACACGATGGGTGCGCTTGACCTTGTCACCCGGCATCGTGATGAAAAGGACCGGCGCAATGTTCTGGTCAAACGGACTGTTGCCGGTGCGCTTTATGTTGAACGGCTTGGCGATCTTGTCATTGCTGAAGCCCGGGAGCTGCCATTGTGACCACACTTGACCATCGCCTGAATATCTATCGCCCTGACCTTGCCGATGAACGGCTGCGCGGCGTGGTGGAGGCTCGGCGTTTTACCAGCGGAAAGCCGATGCAGGTTGCGGCTCCGGTGCTTGATCTGCGCGCAGAGCCAAATGCCAGAAGTGGCCCGCAAACCCAGATCCTGCTCGGCGACCGCGTGCAGGTCTTTGAGGAAAAGGATGGCTGGTGCTGGGTGCAGGCGGAACGGGATGGCTATACCGGCTATGTACCGGCAGAAAGCCTGGAACAGCCGGGGCCGGCACACACCCATGTGGTGATGGTGCCACGCACTTTTGTCTATCCTGGGGCGGATCTGCGTTTTCCCATCACAAGGGCGCTGTCGCTCGGCGCGCAGGTGCGGGTGGTCGGCTCAGCTGAAACCCGCGGCACGCACTATTCCCTGCTTGAAAGCGGTGAAGCGATCATTACGAAGCATCTCGCCCCCATTGATGAACCTGCCAGCGATTATGTCGCCATTGCGGAAACGCTGCTGCATACGCCCTATCTCTGGGGCGGCACGTCCGGCTTTGGCATTGATTGCTCCGGCCTTGTGCAGCTTTGCCTGCGTGTTGCTGGCCGCAATGTTCTGCGCGATGCCGACATGCAGCAGAAGTCGATCGGAGAAGTGATTGACCCGGGTGCCGATTATTCCGGCCTCAAACGCGGCGATCTCGTATTCTGGAAAGGTCATGCCGCCATCTGCCAGACGCCCGACATGCTCATTCATGCCAGCGGCCATACGATGAGCGTGACGCTGGAGCCAGTGCGCGAGGCAATCGAGCGCATCGCCTATCTCTATGATTTGCCGACTGTTTTCCGCCGCCTTAAATCAGGTTGCCGCCATACGCATCAACAGATCGGCCCGAAACCGAACCGGTTTTCGGGCCGTTGTCTGTCTGGCTGTTTCAGATCCGGTTGGGCAGAACACGATCCGGCGGACGGTGTCCATCCACGAAGGCACGAATATTGATGATCACCTTATCGCCCATGTCGATGCGGCCTTCCATCGTGGCCGACGACATATGCGGCAAAAGGACAACCTTGCCGGCTTCCGCGAGCTTGAGCAGGCGCTTGTCGACCGCCTCACCATTTTCATAGACATCAAGACCAGCGCCAGCGAGCTTGCCCTGTTCAAGCTGCTCGATCAGGGCATTTTCATCGATGATCTGGCCACGCGCTGTATTCACCACATAGGCAGTTGGCTGCAGCAACTGGATGCGGCGTGCCGACAGAAGATGGAAGGTTGCCGGCGTTGACGGGCAATGGACAGAGATGATGTCCATGCGCGCCAGCATCTGGTCGAGACTGTCCCAATAGGTTGCTTCCAGCTCTTCCTCGATCTGCGGACTGACGCGCTTTCTGTTGTGATAATGGATCGACAGGCCAAATGCCTTGGCGCGGCGCGCAACCGCCGTGCCGATGCGCCCCATACCGATAATGCCAAGGCGCTTGCCCCAGATGCGACGGCCAAGCATCCATGTCGGCGACCAGCCCGGCCATTTCCCGCCGGATGCATTGAGCAATTGCGCCCCTTCCACCAGACGGCGCGGCACGGACAGCATCAGCGCCATGGTCATGTCGGCGGAATCTTCGGTAAGCACATTCGGCGTATTGGTGACGGTGATGCCGCGTTTTGCTGCGGCGGCAACATCAATATTGTCAACGCCATTGCCGAAAGTGGCGATCAGTTTCAGATTCGGGCCAGCCTGCTCAATGACGGCAGCATCCAGTATATCGCCAATGGTCGGCACCAGCACATCGGCTTCCTTCAGCGCGGCGATCAGTTCCGGCTGGGTCATGCGGTGATCGTCAAGGTTCAGCCGTGCGTCAAACAATTCCCGCATTCGGGTTTCCACCGGGTCCGGTAATTTTCTCGTAAGAACGACCAGCGGCTTCTTTTTGTTCGACATATCCACCCCTTAAAATCGAAGCAATGCTCAAGGATTCGTTCGCGCTTCAAAAGCCTCAAAACTGCCCTTGTCATTCTGTTAACATATCCAGATGAAACATGAGCCCATCTGAAAATGCTGTCGCCAATGCGTCATGTTGAGACCTCTTTAACCAAGAGGGCGCAATATTGGATATTGCATCGGCTGCACATCTCTATCAAGGCAGCGAAGCAAAGACAAAGAAAAACACGGTCAGAAAAGCCTGACTGGTGCAAACAGGACAAAGAGGCAATGCTCTCATCCTCAGAACCCGTCTTGCAACGGACTGTCCTGGGTGACCGGACACAGCTCATGGCCATGCAATGACAGGTCGGCGAGAGGTCGCAGTGTTCAGTTCAGTTTCGCAAAAACGCAATCTGGCTTTCATCGCCAGCCTCGCCCTCATGCTAGCCATTCTGCCTGTTGAACGCACTTTCGCGCAGGAAGACGCAAATGGGCAGGCAACCAGCGCGGAAAGTGGCAAACAGGACTCGACGGGGGGCAAGCAGACAGGCAACAAACATCCGGTCGGCGCAAGCGGCCTGCCTGTTCCGCGCTTTGTCAGCCTGAAACCGGCACGGGTCAATCTGCGAATCGGCCCCGGACGCGATTATGCCGTGTCGTGGCTGTTCATGAAGGCGGGTTTGCCGGTCGAAATCATTCAGGAATATGACAATTGGCGCCGCATCCGCGATGCCGACGGCACTGAAGGCTGGGTTTACCAGTCGCTGCTGTCTAGCAAGCGCACCGCCATTACCGCTCCATGGCGCAAGGACGAAAAGGACTTCTTGGTTGTCATGCGCCGCGAGGCCAATGATGACTCAAGGCTGGTGGCGGAAATCGAGCCCGGCGTGATCGGCAATGTCCAGAAATGCAATGGTCAATGGTGTCGGCTGGAAGTTCAGGGCAGGCGCGGCTGGATCAAGCAGTCCGAGCTCTGGGGGGTCTATCCCGACGAGATCATCGACTGATCCGGCACATGCTGATCATCCACCAATAAAAACCGCCCATCATCGGGCGGTTTTTACTGAATGCTTCTGCCGGGTTATTGCTGTGTCTTGCGGCGCAGGCGAACGATAATGTCCACATTGACGATTTCCATGCCCTCTGGCGCTTCCGGCATGTTGGCGACGGTCGGCTGACCACGCTCGCCATGCGGAATATCGAAAACGATATTCTCGCCTTCGAGGAAGAAATGCTGATGATCGGAAACATTGGTATCGAAATAGGTCTTCGATCCCTCGACAGCTATGATGCGCAGCATTCCGGCTTCGGTGAACTGGTGCAGCGTATTGTAGACGGTCGCCAGCGAAACGGGCACATCGGCCTTGACCGCTTCCTCATGCAGCTCTTCAGCCGAAAGATGACGATCACCCTGCGCGAAAATAAGGCTTGCCAAGGCAACACGCTGGCGCGTCGGACGCAAGCCCGCGCTACGCAAGCGATCCTCCATGGAAACTGACGAGTGGTTATGTGTCGTATGCATATTCACCGTTGAATCCGTCACAAGCTCACAGCAAAATCGTCAAAGTGTAAACGGGCTGTTGCCGATTACCTCTTGTCATTGATATATGCCGTTGCGAAATAAGTATCAATAGCCATTGGTTCCAGTCAGTTTTGACTTGGTAATCCACTGGAAGATTTTACTGGCGGAAACACTTTGTGCTAGGGATGTCTCCAGCAAACTGATTAGTGGACCGCTGAAACGGTCAAGACCGAGAGTACCTCAAGGGAGGCGTAATGGCAGAACAGAAATCGAGCTATAGCTACGAAGAACTCCTCAGCTGCGCACGCGGCGAGTTGTTCGGGCCGGGCAATGCGCAGCTCCCGCTTCCGCCAATGCTGATGGTGCACCGTATCACCGAGATTTCTGAAACCGGCGGTGAGTTCGGTAAGGGCTATATCCGGGCGGAATATGATGTAAGGCCAGATGACTGGTATTTCCCATGCCATTTCATGGGCAATCCGATCATGCCTGGCTGCCTTGGTCTTGATGGCATGTGGCAGCTCACCGGCTTTTTCCTGGGCTGGCTGGGCGAACCGGGCCGCGGCATGGCGCTTTCCACCGGCGAAGTGAAGTTCAAGGGCATGGTTCGCCCGAAGACCAGGCTTCTGGAATATGGTATCGACTTCAAGCGTGTCATGCGTGGCCGTCTGGTACTTGGCATTGCCGATGGCTGGCTGAAGGCCGACGGCGAACCGATCTACAAGGCAACGGATCTGCGCGTTGGCCTATCCAAGGAAAGCGGCGACGGTCAGTAAGGCCTGATTTACAGTATTCACGGGCGCGATTGCAGAAAAGCAGCAGTTTTTATGCAATCGCGCTCAAAACATGAGAAGATCGCACCTATCTAGCCATGATCGGGAGTTCCAGCGCGGGATCTCCATAGGCACGGGTGTAAAGGAGAACGCGATGCGGCGTGTGGTCGTAACTGGTATGGGGATTGTCTCCTCTATCGGAAACAACACAGAAGAGGTCACGGCCTCTCTGCGCGAAGCCAGATCCGGTATCAGCCGGGCTGAGGAATATGCCGAACTCGGCTTCCGCTGTCAGGTATATGGCAGCCCAAAGATCGACATTGAAGCCCTGGTTGACCGGCGCGCCATGCGCTTCCATGGCCGGGGCACGGCATGGAATCACATTGCCATGGATCAGGCCATTGCCGATGCAGGCCTGACACCGGAAGAAGTTTCCAATGAGCGTACCGGCATCATCATGGGGTCCGGCGGCCCGTCCACCCGGACGATCGTGGAATCAGCCGACATTACCCGCGAAAAGGGCCCGAAACGCGTCGGCCCGTTTGCCGTACCAAAGGCCATGAGCTCGACGGCATCGGCGACGCTAGCCACCTTCTTCAAGATCAAGGGCGTCAACTATTCTATCTCATCGGCCTGCGCGACCTCCAATCACTGCATCGGCAATGCCTATGAGATGATCCAGTATGGCAAGCAGGATCGCATGTTTGCCGGCGGCTGCGAAGATCTCGACTGGACGCTCTCGGTTCTGTTCGACGCCATGGGGGCGATGTCGTCCAAATATAACGACACGCCGTCGACTGCCTCGCGCGCCTATGACAAGAATCGCGACGGTTTTGTCATTGCAGGCGGTGCTGGCGTTCTGGTTCTGGAAGAGCTGGAAGTCGCTCTTGCCCGCGGCGCCAAGATTTACGGCGAAATCGTCGGCTATGGCGCAACCTCGGACGGCTATGACATGGTCGCCCCTTCGGGCGAAGGCGCAGTTCGCTGCATGAAAATGGCGCTTTCGACAGTCAAGTCCAAGATTGACTATATCAATCCGCATGCGACCTCGACGCCTGCAGGCGATGCACCGGAAATCGAGGCGATCCGCCAGATTTTCGGCTCTGGCGATTCCTGCCCGCCAATTGCCGCCACGAAATCACTGACCGGCCATTCGCTGGGCGCAACCGGCGTTCAGGAAGCGATCTATTCACTCCTGATGATGCAGAACAATTTCATCTGCGAGAGCGCCCATATCGAGGAACTTGATCCAGCTTTTGCAGACATGCCTATCGTGCGCAAACGCATCGATAATGCTGAAATCAACACAGTGCTTTCCAATTCCTTCGGATTCGGCGGCACCAATGCAACACTGGTGTTCCAGCGTTACCAGGGCTGATGGAGAGAGGAACATTATGGAAGGTATCATGAAAGGAAAACGCGGCCTCATCATGGGAGTCGCGAACGATCACTCTCTGGCTTGGGGCATTGCCAAGCATGTTGCCGCGCAGGGAGCCGAACTGGCATTCACCTATCAGGGTGAAGCCCTGGGCAAGCGCGTAAAGCCTCTGGCCCAATCGGTTGGTTCTGATTTCGTCCTGCCTTGTGATGTCGAGGACATTGCAACCGTTGACGCAGTCTTTGCCGAGATCGAAAAGCGCTGGGGCAAGCTCGACTTCCTCGTTCATGCGATCGGCTTTTCCGACAAGGCCGAGCTGAAGGGACGTTATGCCGACGTGACCACGCGCGAGAATTTCAGCCGCACGATGGTCATTTCGGCCTTCTCGTTTACGGAAGTCTCGCAGCGCGCTGAAAAGCTGATGAAGGATGGTGGCAGCATCCTGACACTGACCTATGGTGGTTCGACCCGCACCATTCCGAACTACAATGTCATGGGTGTTGCCAAGGCCGCCCTGGAAGCCATGGTGCGCTATCTTGCCGCCGATTTTGGCCCGCAGGGTATTCGCGTCAATGCGATTTCGGCAGGCCCGGTACGAACGCTGGCGGGTGCCGGCATCGGCGATGCCCGCGCCATCTTCAGCTATCAGCGTCGCAATTCACCGCTGCGCCGCACCGTCGATATTGATGATGTCGGCAAATCGGCGCTCTATCTTCTGTCGGATCTGTCGTCCGGCGTGACCGGCGAAATCCACTTCGTCGACTCGGGCTATAACATTGTCTCGATGCCGACACTGGAAGAGCTGAAAAGTTCCGACGCCGAACGCGGCGAATAATCGAAGCAAAGCCGCCCGATGGGCGGCTTTTTCATGTCAGGCGTTATTTCCGCGCATCATAGACCTTGAAGCCCTGCGCCTCTTCCAGCAGGATAACCGTCTTGAACAGGCCTTTAAGCGTTGCCTCATAAGGCAATTGCCGATTGGCGACCATAAGCAAGCGCCCGCCAGTCTTGAGCCGCAACGCGGCCGCCGCAATGAAGGCCTGGCCCAGTGAAACATCGGCCGCACGCCCCTCATGAAAGGGCGGGTTCATGATCACCGTGTCATAGATCCCGGTCATCTTTTCGCTGGTGACGTCAAACCAGTAAAAGCCCATCGGAACGGAAGCGCCAAGGCGCTCCATATTGCCGCGGGCCGCCTCCAGCGCCTCGAAATCGGCCTCGTAAAGATCGATTGCCGTGATCCGATCCGCATATTTCTGGCATTGCGCCGCAAGATAACCCCAGCCGGCGCCAAGATCGGCGACTTTGCCGAACACGATTTTTTCCATATGCGGCACGAGCAGTGCAGAACCCTTGTCGATCGCACCATGCGAGAACATGCCGGGTTCGGTGCGGAACACGTTATCAATATCGACCGCGACCGGTTTCAGCGCCTGAATGAAGTCATCATCAAGATCAGCTGGCCGCTGCAGCCAGAAAGCGACGGCATGATTCTTCGACAGACGGTCGGTAATTTCGGTGATATTGCCGACCCATTTGCGGAAACTGTCAATGCCAAGCTTCTTGTCGCCACAGACAACGATCCAGCCGCCCGGCTCAACGCGGGCCAGAAGCTCCGCAAACCACGCCTCATTGCGTCCGCGATGTTTGCCGAGCAGGAGCAGCCCACCGGAAAAACGCACGTCAGCGTCCAGCCTCGGCACGGCATGACAGCCTTCCCTGTTCAGGGCCAGCCAGTCCGGCCGCCAAGGCTGCAGAAAAGTCAGTGCCTTTTTCCACTCCGGCTCCAGTTGCCGGTCAGCCGCAAGACCGCAGGCAAGAAAGGATTGTCCATCTTCGGGCATATCCAGAATGCCCTGATCAAACGGAAGAAAAAGCGTTTTCTGTGCGGGTGTTATCATTGTTCAATCTTGATGGGACTCATCGTGAAAGGATCCATTCTCCCAGGCTGCATATAGTGAGCGGACAACCAGCTTAAAGGTTTGCACCTATTTCTTCATTTAAATGGTTTTCCGCCAAATTCCATCGGATTGTCCTCCTCCGTTTTCCCGCTGTTTCAGGCTTGTACGTGATTGATTCACGTGTAACAAAAAAGCGCGCCAGCAAGGCGCGCTTTTTCAAGGCTTTATGAAACAGGGCTTATTCGGCGTCTGCTTCTTCCTTCTTCTTTTCGGCAACGATTTCCTTGCCGGTCGTCTGATCGACAACTTTCATCGACAGGCGAACCTTGCCGCGTTCGTCGAAGCCCATGAGCTTGACCCATACCTTCTGGCCTTCCTTGACGACATCGGTCGTCTTGGCAACGCGGTCGGCGGCCAGCTGCGAGATGTGAACCAGACCATCGCGCGGACCGAAGAAGTTGACGAATGCGCCGAAGTCGGCCGTCTTGACGACGGTGCCTTCGTAGATCTCACCAACCTCTGGTTCAGCCACGATGGAGTGAATCCACTTTCTGGCAGCCTCGATCTCCTTGGCATTGGAGGAGGCAATCTTGACCGTGCCATCGTCTTCGATGTTGATCTTGGCGCCGGTCTTTTCAACGATCTCGCGGATGACCTTGCCGCCGGAACCGATCACATCACGGATCTTGTCGGTCGGGATGGTCATGACTTCGATACGCGGAGCGAATTCACCGAGTTCAGCGCGCGAGGTCGAAATTGCCTTGGCCATTTCGCCAAGGATATGGATGCGGCCTTCCTTGGCCTGTTCCAGAGCGACCTTCATGATCTCTTCGGTGATACCGTCGATCTTGATGTCCATCTGCAGCGAGGTGACACCGAATTCCGTACCGGCAACCTTGAAGTCCATGTCGCCGAGATGGTCTTCATCGCCCAGAATGTCGGACAGAACCGCATAGCGCTCGCCTTCCTTGATCAGGCCCATGGCGATACCGGCAACCGGACGGGCAAGCGGTACGCCCGCATCCATCAGCGCCAGCGAGGTGCCACAAACTGTTGCCATCGAGGACGAGCCATTCGATTCGGTGATCTCGGAGACAGCGCGGATCGTGTATGGGAACTGTTCCGGCGAGGGCAGCATCGGATGGATTGCACGCCATGCCAGCTTGCCGTGACCGATTTCGCGGCGGCCCGGCGAACCAAGGCGACCCGTTTCACCGACCGAATAAGGCGGGAAGTTGTAGTGCAGCATGAAGGATTCTTTATAGGTGCCGGTCAGGGCATCAATCAGCTGCTCATCTTCGCCAGTGCCTAGCGTGGCGACAACCATGGCCTGGGTTTCACCGCGGGTAAACAATGCCGAGCCGTGCGTGCGTGGCAGGATGCCGACTTCGGCAACGATCGGGCGAACGGTCTTCAGATCGCGGCCGTCGATACGGCTGCCGGTGTCGAGAATGTTCCAGCGAACAATCTTTGCCTGCAGATGCTTGAAGACGGTGGCGAACTGTTCTTCGTTATATTCAGGCTCTTCAATGCCTTCCGGGAAGAAATGCTCCTTCGCCTTGGCCTTGGCCGCATCAACAGCTGCGTAGCGGGCCTGCTTTTCGGTGATCTTGTAGGCAGCGCGCAGATCGTCTTCGATAACGGCCAGCATCTTGGCTTCAAGTTCAGACAGATCTTCCGGCTGGAATTCGCGCGGTTCCTTGGCGGCAACTTCTGCAAGCCTGATGATGGCTTCAATCACGGGCTGGAATGCCTTCTGGCCGAACATGACAGCGCCGAGCATGACTTCTTCAGACAGTTCCTGCGCTTCCGATTCCACCATCAGCACAGCTTCCGACGTACCGGCAACAACCAGATCGAGCTTCGATTCCGGCATTTCGTCGATATGCGGATTAAGAACATATTCGCCGTTGATATAGCCAACGCGTGCGCCGCCAATCGGGCCCATGAACGGAACGCCGGAAATGGTAAGCGCTGCAGAAGCGGCAATCATCGACAGGATGTCCGGGTCATTTTCCAGATCGTGCTGGATGACGGTGACGACAACCTGCGTGTCGTTCTTGTAGCCTTCGACAAAGAGCGGGCGGATCGGACGGTCGATCAGGCGCGAAACGAGGGTTTCGTTTTCGGTCGGACGGCCTTCACGCTTGAAATAACCACCAGGGATCTTGCCGGCGGCATAGGTCTTTTCCTGATAGTTGACGGTCAGCGGGAAGAAATCCTGACCTGGCTTTGGTTCCTTGGCAGAAACGACAGTGGCCAGAACCACGGTTTCGCCATAGCTTGCCAGCACGGCGCCGTCAGCCTGACGAGCGATCTTGCCGGTTTCAAGGGTCAGCGGACGGCCACCCCATTCGATTTCGACTTTATGGGTATTAAACATATCTTGTCCTCTTGCGACAATCCGTGCATCGCACTTCAGGGATTGTCCGGTTGGCGAACTGGCCATGGGCAAGACAACGGGGAGCTCGACTTTCATCCTGCAATCAGTTCCGAAACTTTCGGATCCCGCAAAAGCGAACTACCTGCAATCCTGCCCCATGACTTGTTCCAAATCATAAGCCTGTTCGGCTTTTGGGCATCCGGCCCGCGGCATGACGCTCCGGGCCGAGTGTGAGACCATATGATCTCATTTGCAAAATTCAAACGGGCGACGTTTGGCAACGTCGCCCGATCTTGCCGTTAACGGCGCAGACCCAGACGGGTGATCAGCGCCTGGTAACGAGCCTGGTCGACGCCCTTGAGGTAGTCAAGCAGGCGACGACGCTGCGAAACCAGCTTCAACAGGCCGCGACGCGAATGATTGTCATTCTTGTGGCCCTTGAAGTGTTCGGTCAGGTTAGCGATACGCTCGGAAAGAACAGCAACCTGAACTTCAGGCGAACCAGTGTCACCTTCCTTCGTTGCGTATTCCTTGATAAGAGCCTGTTTACGCTCAGCAGTAATCGACATCGGAACAACCTTTCTAATGAGAGGAAATGGGACGCCCAGGCCGGGATGCCGTCCAGCGCGGGCCATGAACACGATCCAGCGTACAAGTTTAACCTGATCGCTGCTGGCTCATATAGTGCAAAAATGGCAATAATGCCAGTATTCTTTCAACAAACGCGAAATCTGGCCATTTCAGGCCAGTTTCAGTTGCCCGAAAAAACCCGCTTCGGCTTGAACTGGCCATGTTCAATATAGCCAATGGCCAGAAGCTTGCCACGCGCAGTCGCACAGGCCTCATCCGCATCAAGCGGCGCATCGCGCCCGCGCAGGATTACCGGATTGCCAAGACGCACACGCTGCGCCTGATCATCGTTCAGCGCAATCTGCGGCAGGCATTCAAGGGCAGCCCCCGTATCAATGAGCAATGCATCAAGCGCGCTGAAATCCCGCTGCGGCGCCGGCTCGATTGCCGCCCCCTCCTCATCCCTTGGTGGCAGAGGCGGCCAGGCTTCCTCAAGCTCTTCCAGCGTCACCAGATCCTCTTCCACGAAGGGGGCTACCTCGATACGGCGCAGCTCCGAAATATGACCATAGCAACCAAGCTCACGCCCCATATCACGGGCAAGCGAGCGGACATAGGTGCCCTTTGAGCACTCGACTTCAAATTCCGTGCGATTTTCATCAGGAAAATCAATGATTTCCAAACGATCAATCTCGACCTCACGCGCAGGGATATCAACCTTCTCGCCCTCGCGCGCCAGATCATAGGCACGTTCGCCGTCGATCTTGATGGCCGAAAACTGTGGCGGAATCTGCATGATGACACCGGTATATCCAGGCAGGATCGCCTCAATTTCCGTCCTTGTCGGACGCTTGGCGGATGTCCTTGTCGGCTCACCTTCCAGATCGTCCGTGGAGCGTTCCTCGCCCCAGGTCACGGTAAAGCGATAGACCTTGGTGCCGTCCATGACATAGGGAACGGTCTTGGTGGCTTCGCCCAATGCAATCGGCAGCATGCCGGAAGCAAGCGGATCAAGCGTGCCGGCATGTCCAGCCTTTTCAGCGTTGAACAGCCACTTGATCTTCGAGACCGCCTCGGTTGAACCCATACCCTTTGGCTTGTCAAAAATGACCCAGCCGGATACCGGGCGGCCTTTTTTCCTGCCGCGTCTTGCCATGTCTTATTCGTCTCCATTGCGGGAGGTTGCGTCCTCACCGTCATCTTCATCATGCACCAGATCACGCGCCACTTCCGGCGAGCGGAGCAGCGCATCAATCCTGGAAAAATTGTCGAAACTCGTATCGGCGCGGAAACGGAATTCCGGCATATATTTCAGCTGGCGCAGGCTGGGCGCCATGCGGCCACGAATGAAACGGGCATGGCTGGCGAGCGCCTTGATCACGATCTGCGGATCAATATCGCCCAAGGGCGAAATGAAGCAGTTGGCGATCCTGAGATCCGGCGACATGCGCACTTCCGATACGGAAATGACCGTGCGTTCCAGCACGTCATCGCGGATTTCCCCGCGCTGCAGCAATTGAGCCAATGCGTGACGCACCTGTTCGCCGACGCGAAGCTGGCGCTGGGAAAGGCCACCTGAGCCCTTCGGATCATGAGATCGAGCCATTAATCATATCCCGAAATGCGGCATCCTCTGCCGACAGGATCAAAGCCGACCCGCGACAATCATGCCGGAAATTTGAAATTGCCTTTCAGGCTGCGCATTGTACCGCGATCCTGACGGGAGTCAGACCCTCACGACCGGGCACGACAGACCCACCCGCCATCAAAGGCGGGCGGGCTCATAACCAGAGTTACAGCGTGCGCGAAACATGTTCGACGCGGAAGGCTTCGATGATATCGCCCGGGCGGATATCGTCGTAATTTTCAAACGCCATACCGCATTCCTGACCGGACGGCACTTCCGCAACTTCGTCCTTGAAGCGCTTGAGCGTCTTGAGCTTGCCTTCGTGGATGACCACGTTGTCGCGGATGAGGCGAACACCTGCACCACGCTCGACCTTGCCTTCGGTGACGCGGCAGCCTGCGACCTTGCCGACCTTGGTAATGTTGAAGACTTCGAGAATCTCCGCATTGCCAAGGAAGGTTTCGCGGCGTTCCGGCGACAAGAGGCCGGACATGGCAGCCTTAACATCATCAATCAGATCATAGATGATGTTGTAGTAGCGGATTTCGATGCCCTGCTGTTCAGCCGCATCGCGCGCCTGCTTGTTGGCGCGGACATTGAAGCCGATGATGGCTGCACCCGACGCCTCGGCCAGCGACACGTCGCTTTCCGTGATGCCACCTGCGCCCGAATGAACGATACGTGCGCGCACTTCGTCGGTGCCAAGCTTTTCCAGCGCACTGGCAATCGCTTCGATCGAACCCTGCACGTCGCCCTTGATGACCAGCGGGAATTCCTTCGTGCCGGACACCTGAAGCTGGTTCATCATCTGCTCCAGCGAACCGCGCGAGCCGCTCTGACGCGCAACTGCCTTTTCACGGGCAAGACGCTGGCGATATTCAGCAATTTCACGCGCCTTGGCCTCGTTCTGCACCACAGCGAAGCGGTCACCTGCCTGCGGCGTACCCTGGAGGCCAAGAACCTCGACCGGCATGGCCGGACCGGCTTCCTTGACGTGATCACCACGGTCGTTGATCAGTGCGCGCACACGGCCCCATTCATTACCGGCAACGATGATGTCGCCCGGATGGAGCGTGCCCTTCTGCACGAGAACCGTTGCCACAGAACCGCGACCACGGTCGAGCTTGGCTTCAATGACCACACCTTCAGCGGTACGGGTCGGATCAGCCTTCAGATCAAGGATTTCCGCCTGAAGCAGAATGGCTTCGAGCAGCTTGTCGAGATTGATCTTGTTCTTGGCCGAGACTTCGACGTCCAGAACTTCACCGCCCATCGATTCAACGAAGACCTCGTGCTGAAGCAGGGCAGTGCGTACCTTCTGCGGATCAGCCGTCGGCTTGTCGATCTTGTTGATGGCGACAATGATCGGAACATTGGCCGCCTTGGCGTGATTGATCGATTCAATCGTCTGCGGCATCACGCTGTCATCAGCGGCCACCACCAGAACGGCAATGTCAGTTGCCTGCGCACCGCGCGCACGCATTGCGGTAAAGGCAGCGTGGCCCGGCGTATCGATGAAGGTGATCTTCTGACCGTTCTGCTCGACCTGATAGGCGCCGATATGCTGGGTGATGCCACCGGCTTCGCCCGAGACCACATTGGCGTGGCGGATCGCATCGAGCAGCGAGGTCTTGCCATGGTCAACGTGACCCATGATGGTGACGACCGGCGGACGAGGAACCATCTTTTCCGGATCATCCGGAACGTTGAAGATACCTTCCTCGACATCCGATTCAGCAACGCGCTTGACGGTATGGCCGAATTCTTCCGCAATGATCTGTGCGGTATCGCCGTCGATGACATCGCCCGGCTTCATCATCTGGCCCTGCTTCATCAGATATTTGATGATGTCGACAGAGCGTTCAGCCATACGCTGCGCCAGCTCCTGCAGGGTGATCGTTTCAGGAATGACCACTTCGCGCGAAATCTTTTCGCGCGTTTCCTGCATCTGCGAACGCTTGAACTTTTCCTGACGGCGACGCATCGCCGACAGCGAACGCGAACGACCACCTTCCTCATCAAGATGCGCGGTGAGCGTCAGCTTGCCACGGCGGCGATCATCCTCGCCCTTGACAACCTTTGGTGCACGTACTTCCGGCTTGGAGGACGAGCCGCGGCGCGGGCCACGACGATCATCCTCATCATCGATGAGGGCCGGCCCCTTGCGCATCTGGCTCTGCGGCAGCGGCTTTGCGGCCGGCGGGGCAACATCAACAACGCTTGGTGCAGGGCGCTGACCACCAGACTGCGGACGGGCAGCCTGCTGCGGACGCTGTTGGGCAGGCTTTGCATCTTCACGCGCTTCAGGCTGCGGCATGCGCTTGTTGGCTTCTTCCTCGGCCTTGCGGCGAGCCTCCTCTTCAGCCTTGCGGCGAGCTTCTTCCTCGGCCTGACGGCGTGCGGATTCTTCAGCTTCCCTGGCGCGACGGGCTTCTTCTTCGGCGCGACGCTTGGCTTCCTCGGCAGCGCGGGCACGTTCTTCGGCTTCGCGGGCCTGCGCTTCCTCAAGCGCACGGCGGCGCGCATCCATTTCTGAACGCGACAACGTGGTAAGCACCATGCCGGAGCGATCTGCCGGGCGCGGACGCTGCGATGCCTGTGAGCCCGGACGGTTCTGCGGCTGTCCCGGGCGAGCCTGCTGGGCGACGTGCGGTCTGGTCACCGTCTGCGCCTGATTTGACGCCGATGCAGCCGGCCTTGCCTGCTGTGCAGGCTGTGCCGGAGCCGCAGGCTTTGCCGCCGCAAGCTTCTGGGCTGTTTCCTGCTCGGGCTTCTCGTCCGGACGGGTGAACTTGCGCTTCTTGGTTTCAACGACGACAGCCTTCGTGCGGCCGTGGCTGAAATTCTGGCGCACGGTGCTCTGCTCAACGCCTGGCCGTTTCAGGGTCAGCGTTTTCTTGGTGTTGACGCCAAGCGTCTTGTCGTCGTTCGTGTTATCGCTCATTACGTTTCCGTTTCCTTCGCGGTTTCGGCCGCTTCACTTGAGCATCATCCAGCGCGATTGCCAGTGTTGGACAATGCTCCAGTCAACCATGTCATCGCATGAACCAGATGCGACCAGATCTTCATCCTGCCTGTTCCATCCTGCAAGACGCGTTCCGGCTCGTCCCAATCCATGCTCTATTCAGGGTTTGTTTCGCTTTCGCCCCGATAGCTTTGCAGCAATTGCAATCGCTTCACAAACCCGGCCGCCGCCTTTCCATTCAGCACGGCAGCATGTATCACATTTCCATCCCCAAATGCCAAATCCATTTCTTCTCCCGTGAAAACAGAGAAGGCAGGGATCTCAGGCCCATCTAGGTGTACAACGGCGCGACGCGCCTGATCCAGCTTGCGCACACCATCTGGCGAGGCTTCCCTGGCGTGCAGCACAACACAGGCAGTACCTGAGCGGATCGCCTGCTCAACCTTGGTCGAGCCAGAGACAACCGCGCCGGCCTTGCGCGCCAGTGCAAGACTCCCCAGAGCAGATTTCGTCAGCAGCTGGTCAACCAGCGCGCCAAGATCCGCCTGTGGCGTCACCCCTTCCTTCAGTGCCCGCGCAAACAGTTTGCGCTTCACTGCCTCATCGACCAGATGGCGTCTGGCTTTGACCCAGCAGCCTCTGCCCGGCAAATTCCGCTTCAGATCCGGCACGACAGAACCGTCAGGGCCGGCAACAAAACGGATCATCTCATCCGCAGAACCGCTTTCGCGCGTGACGATACAGGTTCTGTCATTCATATCCCGCATATCCCGCTCCGGCTGCATATCCGCTCGAAAAGCACGAACCGCAACCGGCTCAACACTGCATTTCAAGATCTGCAACAGCAAACGCCTGCACAGATCTCAAATAAAGGATGCGTGCGGGCTGTAGCAGAGCCAGGGCCCCGTCACAACCCGAAACCGCATGAACCGCATCTTTACGCCTCAATTGCTGCAAGCATAAGGCAATTTGCGGCTCCAATGTACGAAACGGGCCACCCCGCTCCGTACATTATATTATATTTCATCCGACGGGCCCGATACAGTCTTCATTCTTTCGGGCCGTGGCACAGTCACAAGCCGCAGCATGATTGCGGCTTGCGCCGCTTATTCCTCGCCGGCCTCGTCCGTTTCTTCCGCTGCCGTCGCCAGTTCTTCTTCCGTGATCCAGCCGGCCTTGAGGCGGGCGGCCAGAATCATCTGCTCAGCCTCAACGCGCGACAGGTCGAAGTTGGTGAGAATACCGCCATGGGCAATCGTTTCGCCTTCCTTGCGTTCACGCCAGCCGACCAGATCATCAACAGCATAACCCGCAAAGTCTTCCAGCGTCTTGACGCCATCCTCGCCAATGGCAACCATCATTGCCGTGGTCATGCCCGGCAATTCACGCAGCTCATCCTGAACACCCAGTTCCTTGCGGCGCTTGTCCTGCTCAGCCTCAAGGCGTTCCAGATATTCACGCGCACGATCCTGGATTTCACCAGCGGTATCTTCATCGAAACCATCGATGGAGGAAATTTCGCCCGGATCAACATAGGCGATTTCCTCAACCGAAGCGAAGCCTTCGGAAGCCAGAACCTGACCAACCATTTCATCAACGTCCAGCGCTTCCATGAACAGCTTGGAGCGCTCGGCGAATTCCTTCTGACGGCGCTCGGATTCCTCATCCTCGGTCAGGATGTCGATGTCCCAGCCGGTCAGCTGCGAGGCAAGGCGAACATTCTGACCGCGACGGCCGATCGCAAGCGACAACTGGTCATTCGGAACGACCACTTCAATACGCTCTGCATCCTCGTCGAGCACAACCTTGGCCACTTCAGCCGGCTGCAGCGCGTTGACGATGAAGGTAGCCGCATCCGGCGACCACGGAATGATGTCGATCTTTTCGCCCTGCAGTTCGGCAACAACGGCCTGAACACGCGAGCCACGCATACCAACGCAGGCACCAACCGGGTCAATCGAGGCATCACGCGAGACAACGGCGATCTTGGCGCGCGAACCCGGATCACGGGCAACCGACTTGATCTCGATAATGCCGTCATAGATTTCCGGCACTTCCATGGTGAACAGCTTCGCCATGAATTGCGGATGGGTGCGCGACAGGAAGATCTGCGGGCCGCGCTGCTCACGACGCACGTCATAAACATAGGCGCGGATGCGATCACCATAGCGGAAAGCCTCGCGCGGGATCAGCTCGTCACGGCGGACGATGCCTTCACCTCGGCCGAGATCAACAATAACATTGCCATATTCAACACGCTTGACCGTACCATTGACGATTTCGCCAACACGATCCTTGTATTCCTCATACTGGCGGTCACGCTCGGCCTCGCGCACCTTCTGCACGATAACCTGCTTGGCCGACTGGGCAGCGATACGGCCGAAATCCATCGGCGGCAGCTGGTCAGCGATGAAGTCGCCGATCTGCGCATCCGGATTGCGGTCACGCGCATCAAGCAGCGAAATCTGCGTTGCATAATCTTCAACATTCTCAACGACTTCGAGAAGACGTTGCAACTTGATTTCGCCCGACTTCGAATTGATGTCGGCGCGAATATTGCTTTCCTGACCATAGCGCGAACGCGCTGCCTTCTGGATTGCATCGGCCATGGCCGCAAGAACGATCTCACGGTCAATCGACTTCTCGCGTGCGACCGCATCGGCGATCTGCAGAAGTTCCAGCCTGTTTGCACTGACTGCCATAGGTCTCTCCTTAGTGACGCAACCAATATCATGGCGCGCCGGTTGCCTGAAACTTATTTCCGATCTGCCTCATCGGCAGATCCGGCTTCCCCGGAAGCCATATCGGGATCCAGACCGAGATTGTCGTCTGGAATGCGACCTTCGCGAATGGCCTTGTCCTTGCGCAGCGCATCCCGGATCAACTCATCGGTCAGAACCAGACGGGCATCCGCAATCGTATCGAATGCAATGCGCACCGTCGGCTCCTGACCGTACGTCATCTGGTCACTTTCGATCACCACGACTTCGTCGTCGCTCGAAACGATACGGCCACGGAATTTGCGACGTCCCTCGATCATGATCGAGGTCTCGATCTTGGCGATATGACCTGCCCAATTGCTGAAATCCGACTTACGTACCAACGGGCGATCAATGCCCGGCGACGAGATTTCCAGATGATAGCGACCATTGATCGGATCTTCGACATCAAGAACCGGCGCAACGGTGCGGCTGACCAGCTCGCATTCATCGACCGTCATCGTGCCATCCGGGCGTTCGACCATGATCTGCAGGGTCTGGCCATTCAGGCCGGAAAGACGCACGCGCACCAGACGGAAGCCAAGCGTGTTCAGCACAGGCTCAACAATGCCTGCGACTTTTGCATCGATACCTGTCTCACGGATAATGCGATCATCTGCATCGGATGCGGCCGTGACCACCTTGTCTGCCTGTATTTCTGTCAACGCGTAACCTCTTGAACGGTCAATTTCGTCAGTTCGTCTGGTTCAGCTAACAAAAAAGAGCGGGTCCGGGAGGGCCCACTCTTCGTCAATCGACCAAGAATTTGAAGCGTATATAGCACGCAGCCTGTTTTTTTTCAAGTGCCGGGCAATTGCCCACGGCAGGGACTCAGCGACGGATGAATGTCAGATAGGCTGCCTTGCGCCCTTCACGGAAAGCCTTGGCCTCATAGCGCGTGCCCGGCCAGCCTTCGTAAGGCTCATTCCAGTCGGACGGGCCTTCCGCCTGCCATTCAAATTCGGCATGGCGACGGCAATGCTGCAAGGTCCAGTTGACATAATGCTCGATATCGGAAGCGAAGCGGAACTTCGCACCCGGTTTCAGCACACGGGCAAAGCGGTCGAGATTGGCGTCGCTGACAAAACGGCGCTTCCAGTGACGACGCTTGTGCCAGGGATCGGGATAGAAGAGATCTATGCCAGACAGGGATGCATCCGGAAGCCAGTCAAGCACCGCTGTCGCATCCTCATCATAAAGGCGCAGATTCGGACGTGCTTCCTGGTCAATCGCCGCCAGCATCTTCGCCATGCCATTGATGAAAGGCTCCACGCCGATGAAACCCGTCTGCGGGTAGCGGCCGGATTCGTAAAACAGATGCTCGCCGCCGCCAAAGCCGATCTCCATACGGACATTGTCCACTGGTGCCTCAAACAGCTGCGTCAGATCCTGCGGGGCCGGCACATCGAGATCAAGCCGCAGGCGCGGCAACAGATGCGCGAACAGATCACTCTGATGCTGTCTTAATGGCTTGCCGTGACGGCGGCCGAAGAAATTCCCGGCCGCACGTACTGGATGATTATCTTCGTTCATTCTTTCACGATCAGGCTTTGACAGCCTCTTTCAATGCCTTGATAAGATCGGTCTTTTCCCAGGAGAAAGACCCATCGCGCCCCGGCTTACGGCCGAAATGACCATAGGACGAAGTCTTGGCATAAATCGGCCTGTTGAGATCAAGATGCTTGCGGATGCCGGTTGGCGACAGATCCATGACCTTGCGCAGCGCCTTTTCAACCACCTCTTCGGAAACCTTGCCAGTGCCATGCAGGTCGACATAGATCGACAGCGGCTGGGCAACGCCAATGGCGTAGGAGAGCTGGATCGTGCAACGGTCGGCAAGGCCGGCTGCGACGACATTCTTGGCAAGATAACGCGCGGCATAGGCGGCCGAACGGTCAACCTTGGTTGTGTCCTTGCCTGAAAATGCGCCGCCGCCATGGGGAGCTGCGCCGCCATAGGTATCAACGATGATCTTGCGGCCGGTCAGGCCCGCATCGCCATCCGGACCGCCAATCACGAACTTGCCGGTTGGATTGATATACCAGTTGCAGTCATCGGCAATCTTGAGATCGCCAAGCGCCTCACGGATATAGGGCTCAACCACCGAACGCACCTTGTTCGAATCCCAGCTCGGATCAAGATGCTGGGTCGAAAGCACGATCTGGGTGACTTCGGTTGCCTTGCCGTTTTCATAGCGCACCGTGACCTGGCTCTTGGCATCCGGTCCAAGCTTTGCAGCCTCACCCTCGCCCTTGTGGCGGGCAGCCGAAAGACGCTCAAGGATCTTATGCGCATAATAGATCGGCGCCGGCATCAGATCCGGCGTCTCGCGGCAGGCATAACCGAACATGATGCCCTGGTCGCCCGCGCCTTCCTCGCCCTCACGGTCGGCGGCATTATCCACGCCCTGCGCAATGTCGGCCGACTGCGGGTGCAAGAGCACGTCGATCTTTACCGTCTTCCAGTGGAAGCCATCCTGCTCATAGCCGATATCGCGGATCGCCTTGCGAGCAACGGCACGGAAACGCGCTGGATTGATCATCGGCTGGCCGTTCCTGTCATGGGCGATCGTACCGTCCTTATTCTTCTTCAGGAAGGTTTCCGGCAGCCGCACCTCACCTGCAATGACGACGCGGTTGGTGGTTGCAAGCGTTTCGCATGCAACGCGCACAGACCACGGATCAACGCCGGTCTTGCGCGCCTCCCGGTAGATCATGTCAACGATTTCATCGGAAATGCGGTCGCAAACCTTGTCCGGATGACCCTCGGATACGGATTCACTGGTGAAGAGATAAGAACTGCGCGACACGGGTAACCCCTCTTGAAAATCCGGTGGAACATGACCGCCACCGTAAAGACACAGTAGCGCCCAGCAGGTTCAAAACCCAGGCGCATCCTGTGTTAGCGAAGATGGGATTGCAACGTCAACGCATAATCGTATTCTGTCCCGGCCAGAACAGAAAATATCATGCCTGATTACCCGTTATCGGCTTCCGCCGAAAGCGACTTGACCAGATCGATGATCTTGCGGCGAACCTTAGGATCCGAAATCTTGGTGAAGGCACGTGTCAGCTGCACGCCTTCATTGGTATTCAGAAAATCGACGACATAAGCCGTATCATTCTCTTCGGCAAAGCCATTGTTTACAGCAGTCTCAGTACCAACCGGTGCATCTTCGAAAAAATAGGAAACCGGAACAGCGAGAATGGAAGAAATTGCCTGCAGACGGCTTGCACCAACGCGATTGGTGCCTTTTTCATATTTTTGAATCTGCTGAAATGTAATGCCGAGATTTTCACCCAGCTTTTCCTGACTGAGACCGAGCATATTACGCCGTAGACGGATGCGGCTTCCGACATGCACGTCGATAGGGTTGGGCTTCTTTTTATTCTCAATCATAAAACTGCCATTCCTTGCAATTGCCAGTTTTCGGACACCACTGAGCAACTGTACAACGATATTCCCTCAATTATGGGGCTTTGAGCGGTTTCTTACCCAGACAGCCACCACTAAAATAGTATATCAGCTTAACAAAAACGCCATGTCAACGGACAGGCCCGCCGAATACCTTTCTGAAAGCCACTGAAATAACCAGTAGCAGAAAAAGTGTTATAACAACCTGGTTGTCATTCGGCGCACTGCCCCAAAATGGAGCAACTTGCCTTGGCAAAAAAGTGTCTTTTACGGCTACGTCATTCAGCAAAAGCCCTGCACTGATTCGTCCAAAAGGATCTATCACAGCCGACAGCCCATTATTGGCGACACGGATGACGGGCAAGCCCTGTTCAACCGCGCGCAACTGCGCCTGCCGGAAATGTTGATAGGGGCCTGGTGTATCACCGTACCATGCATCATTAGTAATATTAACTATAGACTGAACCGGCGCCCCTGAATAGCCAAGTTCGTCGGGAAAAATGACCTCGTAACAAATCAGGGGCAGGACCGTGATATTGTTGCCGACAGTCATGCTCCTGCGCGCTGCGGCGGCGGTGAAGCCGCCTGGCATTTCCACGACCTCCTGCAGCCCGATCGCGCGCAACAATCGTTCAAAAGGCAGATATTCGCCAAAGGGAACAAGATGTAGCTTGTCGGCTGAATCGACGATACGCCCTGCATCATCGATGACCGTGATGGAATTGAAATAGCGCGGCTGATCATCGCCTGCTCTGCGTTCTTCGCGCACGGCTCCAGCCAGCAGAACCTGCCCTGGCTGCAGGGCAGCTCCAATCCGTTCAAGCGCTTCAGGGGTTGAGGTCAGGATATAGGGCACCGATGTTTCCGGCCAGACCACAATGTCGGGCCGCGGCATGCCCGGTGCAGGCGGGGTCTCGGTGAGCGTGATCAGCCTGTCGAAAATGGCGCGGCGTGCCTGATTGTCCCATTTGAGGCTCTGCTCGATCGATGGCTGAACGATACGGATGACCGGCCCATCGCTTGCGGCATTGATTGCCGGCGCATGCGAAAGAACCCATTTTCCATAGCCGATATGGGCAAGCAGCAGCACACTGGCAAGCGCCAGCCCTGCCCTGCTACCGCGCCCGCCAGTCAACAGGGCCGGCGCAGAAAAGATCAGGACGCCAAGCCCGGTCAGTCCGACAAAGCCAATGACGGCGATGGACTGCATGAGCATCGGCGTTGGCGCCAGCGCATAGCCCAGCGCATTCCATGGAAATCCGGTAAACAGGAAGCTGCGCAGCCACTCAGCCAGGGCAAAACCAAAGGCAAGCGCGAAAATACGGCCGAGTCCTTCCGACCATAGAAGCCGGGCAATGGCTGTCGCAAAAGCATAAAAGAACGCCAGAAAGGCCGGCAGCCCAAGCACGGCAAGCGGTAATGCCCAGGCAAACTCCTCGGCATCGACCAGCAATGCCTGTCCGATCCACCACAGGCCGCTGACGAAATAGCCAAAGCCGAACCACCAGCCAATCATGGCCGAAGGCAGCAAGCGAGGCAGAAAACCGCCTTCAGCCTCGGCCCCGTCAAGCAGCCAGACCAGAAGCGGAAAGGCAACAAAACCGATCAGGAGAAAATCATAAGGCGGCTGTGCCAGCGCCAGAATGGCCCCTGCAAGGAAGGCGACCAGCCTGGATCGCCATCCGCGCAACCTGGCTATTCTGCCTGCCAGCCTCGTCAGCATCAGGAAGCTTTGTCACGATCAGATGCATCGGTCGCGCCCGGTTCATCGACAACTGAACGGTCGCCAAATGCGGGCATTGCACCGCGTTCGGCCGATGCGAGCGGGACAATGCGCACCTTGCGCACGCGCCGTTTGTCGACCTCCAGCACCTCGAATTCAAAGCCCGGAACGGCCTCCACCACTTCGCCGCGCGCCGGAATGCGGCCAAGAACCGAGATGATCAGGCCGCCAATGGTGTCGACATCTTCCCCATGCTCGCCAGCCTGGAAAGACGGGCCGATCTTTCCAGCCAGTTCTTCCAGATCCGCACGTGCATCGGCCACGTAGCTGCCGTCGGTTTCCTCGGAGATCATGATTTCTTCATCATCATGCTCATCCTCAATATCACCGACAACCATTTCGACGATGTCCTCCAACGAGACAAGGCCGTCCGTGCCGCCATATTCGTCAATGACCAGCGCCATCTGTATATGGGCGGCCTGCATGCGCGCCATCAGTCCGCTTGCCATCATCGATGGCGGAACGAAGAGGACCTTGCGCATCAGCCCAAGCTCGCCGATCGTCTTGTTGAGATCAATGCGGCCCATATCAAAATCGGCCGCACTTTCGCTCGGCACGGCTTCGCCGGATTGCGTCTGATCTGAAGTGCGGCGGGCCTGGCGCGTAATGTAATTCAACACATCGCGGATATGGATCATGCCGCGCGGATCATCCAGCGTTTCCGCATAGACCGGCATACGCGAGCGGCCCGACTTTTCAAACAGTTCCAGCGCTTCCCACAAGGGGGTGGAGATTTCCAGCGCCTCAATATCCGCGCGCGGAATCATCACATCTTCGACGCGGATTTCACGCAGGCGCAGAATATTGTTCAGCATCGCCTTTTCTTCAGGCGTAAAGGCTGAATCCGACGTATCCGCCGTGCTGGAAAGGGCATCGGCAAGATTTTCGCGCAGCGAGGTTGCATGGCGCGAACGCATGAACGGGAAAATATTCGATAGCAGGGAGCGCTTCTCGACCCCCTGTGGTCGCAGCGTACTTTGCCCTTCCGGTTCTGAAGCCTGTGAAGTCTCACCACGCTTGCCGCCGGCGGGTGTATTTTGCGCGTTTGAATCAGCCATGGTCAATCGTTGTCAAATTCAGATCGGATACAGCATAGGGGTCTGGTATGGCAAGCGCATGAAGGATTTCCCGCTCACGGCCTTCCATAACCTCAGCCTCTTCGTCATTTTCGTGGTCGTAACCAAGAAGATGAAGAAAGCCATGTACGATAAGATGTGTCAGATGATTGGCGAAAGGCTTGCCTTCTTCACCTGCCTCGCGCTCGACCGTTTCAAAGGCCAGCACGATATCGCCCAGCATCGGGCCAGGCTGTTCGCCTGCCTTCACCGGGAAAGCAGGAAATGACAGAACATTGGTCGGCTTGTTCTTGCCGCGCCATTCGGCATTGAGCGCCTGAATGGAAGCGTCATCAGTGAAAACCACGCTCAGTTCGCTCTGTGCGGGTTTCAGGCCGAGTGTCGTCCACGCCGCATTGACCGCATTGCGCACGAGTTCTTCAAGGGTCGTTTCATTGGGCCAATGACCGGCCTCAATCAATAGATCGATATGAATCGCGTTTTCTGACACGTTTTACGGTAGCACCTCAATGGAGCCACCTTGTCCTTTCAGTTAACAAAGAGCATCCGCTGACGCGGACAATTACCCTATAAATTGTCGTTCCGGCTCAAGATTGCAAGACCGGCAATCCTGCCGGTCAGGAGCGGCTGTGATTCTTGGCATCACGGTCATAGGCATTGACAATGGCTGCGACCAGCGGATGGCGCACCACATCCTGCTCGGTGAAACGCACCTTGATCACTCCCTCGACGTCATCCAGCACCCGCAAGGCCTCAACCAGACCGGATTTCTGCCCTGCCGGCAGGTCGATCTGGCTTGGGTCGCCGGTCACGATCATGCGCGAGCCTTCACCAAGACGAGTGAGGAACATCTTCATCTGCATGGATGTCGTGTTCTGCGCCTCGTCAAGAATGACAGCCGAATGCGCCAATGTGCGTCCGCGCATGAAGGCAAGCGGTGCGATTTCAATGACGCCTGCCGTAATGGCGCGCTCAACCTTTTCCGCCGGCATCATATCATAAAGCGCGTCATAAAGCGGGCGCAGATAGGGATCGACCTTTTCCTTCATGTCGCCCGGCAGAAAACCCAGACGTTCACCCGCTTCCACGGCCGGACGCGACAGGATGATGCGCTCCACCAGTCCGCGCTCAAGCAGCATGGCCGCATGGGCAACCGCCAGATAGGTCTTACCCGTTCCAGCAGGCCCGACGCCAAACACCAGCTCCGAGCGATCCAGCGCCCGCATATAGGCATCCTGCGTCGGCGTGCGGGCAAAGATGGTCTTCTTGCGTGTCGAAATCTGTGCTGCCGACATCTTGCCTCTGGTTTCCATGGTTGGCAGCGAAAGCTGGTCATCAGCGGCAATTGCCATGCGCAACGCGCCATCCACATCCGAAGCCGTCACGTCATGCCCCTTTTGCAGCGATTCATAAAGATAATCGATGGCGCGGCGAGCCTGTTCAGTGGCGACCGTCTCACCCCGGATCGACAATTGATTGCCCTTGGAGCGCACATCAATACCGAGTTTCTGTTCGATACGCGCCAGGTTTTCATCGAACTGCCCATAAAGCGCGCTGGCAAGACGGTTATTGTCGAAGGTCAGCACGATATGGGCCATGTCCGAGGCCCCAGCAGGCGGGCTTTTAGGCATGTTTGTTTGCGTTTGAGTGGTTGGCTTGGCAGGCTTCAGCTTTTCCGTAGCGCTCAACCGGATCTCCTATTCTTCACGCAGTCCGTGATCAACGCATTCCCGGCCAGCCCGTGCTGAACGACCCGATACGTGAGCACCCGACTTTACGCCTCGCAACCATCATGCCTTCAGGTCAGCTTTTGCGCAATAAGGCTGTTGGTGCCAGTGGCGGTAATTTTCACATGAATAATATCACCGATCTGATCCGTGTTACCGTCAATAATGACAGGCAAAAGCCAGGGCGAGCGTCCCACGATCTGTCCCGCAAAACGGCCGGGCTTTTCCAGCAGCACATCCGTTTCAACGCCGACCAGCGAATCCTGGAACGCATATTGCTGGCTGGACAGAAGCGCCTGCAGACGCTGCAGACGTTCATCCTTTACTGCTTCATCCACATGGTTTGGCAGATCCGCCCCCGGCGTGCCGGGGCGCGGCGAATATTTGAATGAATAGGCCTGCGCATAATTGACCCGGCGCACCAACTCCATCGTGTCTTCAAAATCCTGATCCGTCTCGCCGGGAAAACCGACGATAAAGTCGCCCGACAACGCCATATCCGGACGTGCCTCACGGATGCGATCAATGAGCCGCAGATATTCTTCCGCCTTGTGACGGCGGTTCATTGCCTTGAGGATACGGTCAGAGCCCGACTGTACCGGCAGATGCAGATAGGGCATCAGCATGGGCAGGTCACGATGGGCGGCAATCAGCGCATCATCCATGTCACGCGGATGGCTGGTCGTGTAGCGCAGGCGGGCAATGCCCGGAATGCGCGCCAAACGGAACAACAACTCGCCAAGGCCCCATTCGCGCCCGTCATCGCCAGTACCATGCCATGCATTGACGTTCTGGCCAAGCAGGGTCAGCTCACGCACGCCGCCTTCGGCCAGACGTTCTGCTTCTGCCACGATCTGTGCAACGGGCCGTGAGACTTCCGCACCACGCGTATAGGGCACGACGCAGAAGGTGCAGAACTTGTCACAGCCTTCCTGCACAGTCAGAAAGGCTGACACGCCGCGCCTGCGCGTGACTTCGCGCCTTGGCGCGGGCAGGTGTTCGAACTTGTCCTCAATGGCATATTCGGTTTCGACCACCTTTTCACCGCCACGCACACGTGCCAGAGCCTCAGGCAGGCGATGATAGGTCTGCGGACCAATGACCAGATCAACCGTCGGCGCACGGCGGATGATTTCCTCGCCTTCGGCCTGCGCCACGCAACCGGCAACACCGATGGTCATTTCCTTGCCTTCGGCAGCGCGCATGTCTTTCATCTTGCGCAGACGGCCAAGCGCGGAAAACAGCTTTTCCGAAGCCTTTTCGCGAATATGGCAAGTGTTCAGCAGAACCAGATCGGCATCTTCCGGCGTGTCGGTCGCAACATAGCCTTCCGCGGCAAGGCTGTCGGCCATGCGCTGGCTGTCATAGACATTCATCTGGCAGCCATAGGTCTTCACAAAGACCTTGCGCATGCCTGTCTGCGGTGCCGGATCGGGTTCAATACTGGTCAATTTCTCGCTCATGCGGGGCTATCTAGCGTTTTTCGCGCGGCAAGGGAAGCTGCAAACCATTATCGGCTTGCTGAAGCCGCCTCATCGGTCTCGCTTTTGATCTCACGTCCCAGAAGCGCGCTCTGCAAAAGATCGCGTACACGGTTTTCCATGGTGCGGGCAAGCTGTTTGCGATCCGTCCCTGCCGTGACAATGACCGGCTCGCCAAAGCGGATTTCGACATCAATCGCGCCCTCGCGCAACACACCTTTCAAATGCGGCATCAGCTCGACATCGCCCGGCCAGGACGCAATCGGTCGGAAATAACGCCCCATCGGCATGCCATGCACACCCGTATAGGCAATGGCGACCGGCTGAACGATCACTTCCTTGAGGTCCATTTCCCGGATGGCCGCATGGGCTGCACCGAAGAGAGCTGTCTTGAATGGCAGGACACGGTTGCCGTCCGAGGTCGTGCCTTCCGGAAACAGCACCATGGCATCACCTTCCGCCAGGCGGCGGGCGATTTCCGAAGCCTGTTCGCCAGTCTTGCCACGCCGTTCCCGCTCAACAAAAACCGTGCGCTGCAACACGGCAAACATGCCAAAGACCGGCCAGTTGCGCACTTCCGACTTGGCGATGAAGGACACTTTTCCTGCTGCCGACAGGATGACTATATCGCTCCATGACACATGGTTGGAAACCAGAAGCAGAGGCCTGCCTTCCTGCATTTCGCCAACAATCCTGATGCGGAAACCAAGCAGGCGCGCGACAATTCGATGGAAAAAATTGGGCAGGCTGCGTTTCCAGCCACGTTCCAGCTTCAGGAACACATATTGCACAGGGATAAGCGACAGGCTGAGCGCCACCAGCGCCGCAACAACCACAATAATGCGCACAATCCCAATCATGTCTGGCTCACCAAATCACGTCGCAGGATCAAAGCGGCAGAGCGGCCATTTTCAGTCTGATAATAGGCTGGGCGATCACCGACCTTCCTGAAACCCATCCGCCGATAAAGCGCCTGCGCGGCAATATTGGCCTCATCCACTTCAAGAAACAATGTCTCGGCGCGTTCCTGATGAAGATAACGCAATACGGCATCCATCAAGGCTCGGCCAACGCCCTGGCGCTGTGCCGAAGGCGCGACCGCAATGGTGAGGATTTCCGCCTCGCCCGCCACCAGCCGTGCCAGCACAAAGCCGCTTGCCCCAGCCGGCTTGCCCTCAGGCCGGGCGATGAAGCCAAATACTGAATCTTGTGCAATCAGCGAACGAAACTCATCCGAACTCCAGCCATGCAGAAAACAATTGGCGTGGATTTTCTGGATCGTTTGACTGTCTTCCGAGCGAAGCGGCTCAACGACTATTTCGCGGCGCCCGAAACATCCAAACGGCAAGCCGATCATCGCCTCATTCCCCGCCCTGTTGACGCGGCAAGGCAAATCCCACCTGCGGCTTGGCATCGGGCCCTCGCATGTAAAGCGGTTTTGGCGCTTCGTCCGGCGCAATGTCCGCAGCAAGCCACGCATAAGTGGCAATCGCCCCGGTTGCCTTCGCTTCACCCAGCGCAAACCTGTTTTCCAGGGCTGCATTGATGGCGGCGGCAGCCGAACCGGCCAGCACCGTCGTCTCATCCTGTGCGGCACAAAGCGCCACGGCTTCATCATGGGTGAGAACCAATGGCCTTGTGAGCGCCTTGCCCGCAGCATCGAAAGACTGGGCATAGATCTCGCCGCGATGGGCATCCAGCAGCACCAGAACCGGACGACCTGCAAAAGCAGACCCTGTTTCTGCGGCAATTGCCGCAAAGGCGCTGATGCCGATAGCCGGCCTGTCCAGCGCCAAGGCAAAGCCGCGTGCAGCCGAAACACCAATGCGCACCCCGGTAAAGGAACCGGGGCCGATATTGACCGCGATGCGATCAATGCCGTCCATGTCCAGATCTGCCTCGACCAGCGCGCGCGCTATGAAATCCATCAGCACTTCGGCATGTCCCTTGCCGATATCCTCGCTGATGGCGGCAAGAACCGCTGCGCTGTCTGTGTCATAGATGGCAACAGCACAAATCGAGGCGGCGGTATCAATGGCGAGTATCTTCATAATTCCCGCCTAGAGCAGAAATGGCGTGGCGGCAAGTATGGGCAGGCGGCAAATCGACCTGCCCATTGGCAAGTCTGGCTCAATTGGCCCATTCTCCGCCACGCATGACCGGTTCGCGACGACCATCGGCATGGATGCCATCCACGTCGATCTGATCCGAACCGATCATCCAGTCGATATGGATAAGGCTGGAATTGCCGCCCTGTGCTGCAATCTGTTCTGGCGAAAGCGATGCACCATTGACAAAGCATTTCGAATAGCACTGGCCAAGCGCAATGTGGCTGGCGGCATTTTCGTCAAACAGCGTGTTGTAGAACAGAAGGCCGCTCTGCGAGATCGGCGAGGAATGCGGCACGAGTGCCACTTCACCCAGCCTACGCGCACCTTCATCCGTATCGAGCACCTTGTTCAGCACTTCTTCGCCTCGGCTGGCTCTGGCTTCAACAATGCGGCCGCCTTCAAAGCGCACCGCAATATTGTCAATCAGCGTACCCTGATGCGATAGCGGCTTGGTGCTCGACACATGACCTTCCACGCGCAGGGCATGTGGCGTGGTGAAGACTTCCTCGGTCGGAATATTCGGATTGCAGATAATGCCGTTCTTGGCCGTCGATGCGCCGCCATGCCATTCATGCCCATCGGCCAGACCCACCGTCAGATCCGTTCCCGGCCCCTTGAAATGCAAGGCCTTGAACGCCTTGCCATTGAGATATTGGGTGCGGGTACGCAGGGCTGCATTATGCTGCGCCCAAGCCGTGATCGGATCATCCGTATCAACGCGCGATGCGGCAAAGATGGCTTCTGCCAGCTTATGCGTGGCGACATCGGCCGGCTCACCCGGAAAGACAAGTGCTGCCCAGTCCGGGTTTGGATAGGAAACAATGTTCCAGTTGATGTCAAAGCCCGCGATCTTTTCCAGAGCCGGCTGATAGGCCTTTGAATTGGCGCGGTTGGCGCGCGCAACCTTGGCCGGATCCTGGCTGGAAAGCAGCATCGGATTGTCGGCCGCAATGGCAAGCCGTGCCGCCCCTTCGCTATAGGCCTTGGCCATGCCTTCATAGAGCCAGCTTGCTGCTCGATCAAAGCTTGCATCAGGCGCATTCTCAAACCGCGCCAGCGCAATCTGATCATCGGCGAAAAATGGCGTCACCAGACCAGCACCCGCCTTATAGGCATGTTTGGCAATAAGCCGCACCAAAGGCAGCGCCACAACCGGCGCGGTCACGACCAGATCCTGCCCTTCCTTCAGCTGCAGGCCGACACGAACTGCAACCTCCGCCAAACGATCAAGTTTCACGGGATCAATGACTGGCTTATCACTGGACATCTGACTGCACTCTCCTGGAAGAATCACCTGGGAAGAAAAACTGCGGCAGTCTAGATCATGTATCCCATGGGTGGGAACCGCTTTTGCAGGCGCCCATGTGCGAAGGCTGTACATGGCCCATCATACAGCCATACATCATTACTGAAAGGCAAAGGTCCGGCAGATTATTCAGGCCGATCCTGCTGCAGCAGGAAAGCGCCAACAGCATCGGCCTGCTGCTCGTTCACGAAACCAAGGGAAGCCGTCTGGGTGAGCGCATGGCGATCATGCGCCGCCTGGTGATATGCCAGCGCGATCTGCTGCGCATTGAGCGTATTCGGCTGCGGTGCTGTCTGCGCCTGCTGCTGGACAGGAGCGATAGCAGGTGGCTGTGCTGCTGCCTGCGGCTGCGCCGCAATTGCCGTGTTTGCAGCGGTTGCCGCGGCAGGCGTTGCGCTCTCTGCCATGGCGAGCTGAACATTTGCTTCAGGTGCCGTGTCGGCCGCATGCGTGGTCACGTCATAAGACGGGCCTTCCGGCGTTGCCGGCGTCTGCGGCGTATAGGCAAGCGCCAGATTATATGGCGTATCCGGCACTGGCGACTGCAGCGAGCCATCCCGATTGCGCTTTTCATAGAAGGCATTGCCGCCTGCAACCAGCACATAGTGCATGTTGCGATAGGGGAATTTCAGGCCGGCCGTATGGAAGAACATCGCGTTCTTCAGCTTCGGATGGCGCTGGCCTTTCAAAATCGCATCGGCTGCCGCGCGCACTTCAGGAAGGCGCGATGAATCCATCTTGCGGGTGAGGACACCCGGCGCAAACTGGTTTTTCTGACCGACAACACCACAGATCGTATCCGGATATTTGTCAGAATGCAGACGGTTCATCACCACCGTGCCAACAGCCAGAAGCCCATCGGGGCTGGAACGGTTTGACTCGAAGAACATCGCGCGCTCAAGGCATTCGCGATCCTTGGGGGTGTAGGTATAGGTCTTGACGCCGTTGATCGTCTTCACATGGCTGGCAGAAGCTTCTCTCTGCGTTTTGGTCTTGACGCCTGTCGTCGTGCACCCTGTCACGACAAGCGGAGCCAGCATCAAGGCCATCAGAACCGGAAGTTTCCACCTGCCAACGTATGTCAACGGTCTTGCCTCTTAAATGTGATCCCTGTCGTCAGCCAGCTGGCGCTTGAAGACAGGCCGCAACATGCCCGGACAAGGAGCCAATCAGTTAGACGAAGATGTTTCAGGTCATCGATAATCAATGACAAGGTTTGTAAATTTTTAGGCCAAAAAAAGGCAAGACGTCAAATTCTGCCCGACTGTCCTGGTGCGGATGCGCCAGAATCAAAATGCCCCTTCAAACGGAAACAGCAAAGCCAAGCCGTTCAAATATATTAATAAATTATTAACAATTACATTCAATTTTCATAAGCTCTTGATTTAATGAAAAACATTTCTTCCTCTGCACAGTCAAAACCTTGCCTTATTTTCCGAATGCCTCAACTATTCTCATTTACAGCGGTTTTGCACCTTCATTCCGCACAGGATGACCAGGTTTGCCAGTCCGCACAGGCAAATCCTTCAACTTTGCGCAACACGATGTAACACAGTGTGACAGGCGAGATCAGAGCATGAACATGGGGATGTACATCCCGAATCGGGCCAAATGAAAAGCACGCCGCCCTTGCGGAAGCGCCCCCCGGAACATGAAATGCCAGAATCGGTCAGCCGAAGGAATAGCCAGCCCCGCGCACGGTGCGGATCGGATCGCCGCCGGAGCCAATATTGAGCGCCTTGCGCAGACGACCGACATGAACATCAACCGTGCGGTCATCAACATAGATATCCGGCCCCCACACGCCATCCAGCAACTGGCTGCGCGAGAACACCCGGCCGGGCGCCATCATGAAATATTCAAGCAGGCGAAATTCCGTCGGGCCAAGTCGTATTTCAATGTCATTGCGATAAACACGATGCTGCTGGCGATCCAGAACAAGGTCCCCTACTTTCAGCACATGGGACAACAGGCCTGGATTGGCCCGGCGCAGCATTGCCTTCACGCGGGCGATGAGTTCCGGTGTCGAGAAGGGCTTGACGACATAATCATCCGCCCCAACACTTAATCCCCGTACCCGCTCGCTTTCCTCGCCGCGTGCCGTCAGCATGATGATGGGCAGGCGTTCTGTTTCCGGCCTCTGGCGCAGACGACGGCAAAGCTCGATGCCGGAAACGCCCGGCAGCATCCAGTCGAGAATAAGCAGGTCTGGCACATTTTCCCGCAAGGCAATTTCCGCCTCATCGCCGTGCAAGATGGTTTCAACCTGATAACCCTCGGCCTCAAGATTGTAACGCAGCAAAACGCTTAAAGCCTCTTCATCTTCAACGACAGCAATTCTGGGAATCCGAGACATTTCATCCTTCCCGTTAGCACCATGGCCCGTTTCGTCTGCAAATGCGCTGCATGGCGCAGGCCAGCACGAAGGGGTTTCAAGATAAGCAATCCCGTCTCGCGGTTCCAATCGAACCGCGATGATTGCCCGTCAGACTGCATTCAATTGCGCCGGATCGCCTTAAGGCTTACGGCTTTCGTCCACGACAATACCGTGGCTCAGATCTTCCTTCGGACGTTCAGCCGGCATTTGCGCACCCGTCACGATATAATAGACCGTTTCGGCAATATTGGTCGCATGGTCGCCAATGCGTTCAATATTCTTGGCGCAGAAAAGAAGATGCGTGCAGGCAGAAATATTGCGCGGATCTTCCATCATATAGGTCAGGAGCTCGCGGAACAGCGAGGTATACATTGCGTCGATCTCGTCATCGCGATCGCGCACAACATTGATCTGCTCGATCGAGCGTGAGGCATAGGCATCAAGCACTTCCTTGAGCTGGGCCAGCGCCAGTTCCGCCAGCGCCTCCAGACCGCGATAGAGCTTGACCGGCTGGCGCGATTCAGACACCGCAGCCACACGCTTGGCTATGTTCTTGCCGAGATCGCCGACGCGTTCGAGATCGGCCGAGATACGGATCGCACCAATGATTTCCCGCAAGTCCACCGCCATCGGCTGACGCTTGGCGATGATAGTCACGGCCCGATCATCGATCTCACGCTCACTGGCGTCCAGGATCAGGTCATCGGAAATGATGCGCTGCGCCAGCGCATTGTCGGCATTGACAATGGCCGCAACCGACTGCTCGACCATACGTTCGGCATGGCCACCCATTTCAGCAATCTTGTGAGCCAGGAACTTCAGTTCCTCGTCGTATGAACGAACAGTGTGTTGGGACCGCATGTTGGACCTCGTATGAACGGAATGGAAACCTTTTGTTTGTCGCAGTTCCGGATGGAAAACCGGTTCCCACTTTTCCTGGAACTGCTCTAGCCGAAGCGGCCGGTGATATAGTCCTGGGTGCGCTTTTCCGTTGGCGCGGTGAAGATCATTTCCGTATCCCCCACTTCCACCAGATGGCCGAGATGGAACATCGCAGTGCGCTGTGAAACACGTGCGGCCTGCTGCATGGAATGTGTCACGATGACGATGGTATAGTTCTGGCGCAGCTCGTCGATCAGCTCTTCCACCTTGGCGGTGGCGATCGGGTCAAGCGCCGAACAGGGTTCGTCCATGAGAATCACTTCCGGGCTCACTGCAATGGCGCGCGCAATGCAAAGGCGCTGCTGCTGGCCGCCCGACAGGCCGGTGCCGGCATCATGCAGACGATCCTTGACCTCATCGAACAGGCTTGCCTTCTGCAGGCTGGTGACGACGATTTCCTCCAGATCAGCCTTCGACTTGGCCAGACCGTGAATGCGCGGGCCATAGGCCACATTTTCAAAGATCGACTTCGGAAACGGATTCGGTTTCTGGAACACCATGCCAACGCGGGCGCGCAGTTCCACCACGTCGATTTTCGGATCGTAAATATCTTCATCATCGAGCGTGATCCGCCCCGTGACGCGGCAGCCCTCAATCGTGTCATTCATGCGGTTGAGCGAACGCAGGAAGGTCGACTTGCCACAGCCCGAAGGGCCAATGAGCGCCGTGACCATGCGCTCCGGAACATCCAGATCAACGTCAAACAGTGCCTGCTTTGTGCCGTAAAATACGGAAACCTTCTCACCACGCATTTTGATTGCAGGGGCGTTGTCGGTCATTTTATCTCCTGCTGCTTTATCGAGAGAGCGTTCAGTCATCAGATTCATCGCTTCGTCTCCCGTCTACCAGCGGCGCTCAAAGCGGCGACGCAGAATGATTGCGCTAATGTTCATCACGGCAAGGAACAGAAGCAGCACAATGATAGCGCCAGACGTGCGCTCCACAAAGGCGCGTTCTGCTTCATTGGCCCACATATAGATCTGCACCGGCAGGGCCGTGGCCGGATCCATCGGGGTGGCGGGAATATCGGCCACGAAGGCCACCATGCCGATCAACAGCAGCGGCGCCGTTTCGCCCAGCGCATGCGCCAGACCGATGATCGTGCCGGTCAGAATGCCGGGAGCGGCAAGCGGCAGGACATGATGGAAGACCATCTGCGTCCTGGACGCGCCAAGGCCGAGTGCGGCAGCGCGAATGGATGGTGGTACGGCGCGCAAGGCAGCACGCGTGGCGATGATGATCGTGGGCAGCGTCATCAATGTCAGCACCAGACCGCCGACAAGCGAGGCCGAGCGCGGCAAGCCAAAGAAATTGATGAAGACGGCAAGGCCAAGCAGACCAAAGACAATCGACGGTACCGCTGCCAGATTGTTGATATTGACCTCGATCAGATCGGTAAACCGGCTCTTCCTGGCAAATTCCTCAAGATAGATCGAGGCGGCCACGCCAATCGGCAGGGACAACACCAGAACAATCAGCATCATGTAGAAAGAGCCAACCAGAGCCACGCCAAGGCCGGAAGTTTCCGGGCGGCTGGAAGCACCAAAGCCGAACAGGCCCTTGTTGAAGGCCTGATACATTGCGCCTTCATCTTTCAGCTTCTTCATCCAGGCAATCTGGCGATCCGAAACCTTGCGATTGGCTTCCGGCACGGAAAGATCAATCTGTCCCTTGAAGGCAGAATCGATATTGGCTGCAGCAAGCACCGGAATGGTCTGGGTGGTGCCGATCAGATCAGGATTATTCATCACCATCTGGCGCAGCTGGACGCGCACGCCATCAGAATAAAAGCGGCCAAGATCACGCATGGCCATGCGGTCGTTCTTGTCCACGCCCAGCCTTTCAGCCAGTGCATTGCGGACAAGCTGCGGATAATTGGCGGTGATCAGCACATTCGGATCAGTGGTGCGCTGCTTTTTCGGATCAATCACCATTTCGTCAATCCTGACGGCGAGATCGATCGTCGTCTGCCAGAAGGCGCTGTAGCCTTGCGAGAAAACCGACCACAGCAGGGCGCACAAAAAGAAGACGCCAACCGAAATGGCGGCAATTCCGTACAGGCGGAAGCGACGTTCAGCGGCGTAACGGCGCTTCAGACCGATATCGCGACGCACAGGCTGCGCGGCCTGACCAGCGGAGGTGAAGGTCGTATCGGTCATTATTCGTACTGCTCCCGGTATTTGCGCACGATATAGAGCGCAAAGATATTCATGATCAGCGTCAGGACGAAAAGCGTGATGCCAAGGGCAAAGGCAACCAGTGTCTGCGGCGAGTTGAACTCAAGGTCACCCGTCAGCTGATTGACGATCTTCACCGTAATGGTTGTCATCGCTTCGAACGGATTGATGGTCAGGCGTGCCGCGACACCTGCCGCTAGCACCACGATCATCGTCTCGCCAATGGCACGCGAGGCCGTCATCAGCAGCGCGCCCACAATGCCCGGCAAGGCCGCAGGCAAAACAACGCGCTTGATCGTTTCCGATGTGGTGGCGCCAAGCCCAAGCGAACCATCACGCAGGGAACGCGGTACCGCGGTGATGATGTCGTCAGACAGCGACGAGACAAACGGGATCAGCATCACGCCCATGACCAGACCTGCAGTCAGCACGCTTTGCGCCATGATGAAGCTGTGGCCACCGGCAATCGCGGCACTGAGATCGCGCAGGAAAGGGCCGACCGTTACCAGCGCAAAAAAGCCGTACACAATGGTCGGAATGCCGGCCAGCAATTCCAGCACCGGTTTGACCACCGAGCGCACCTTGGGCGAGGCATATTCGGCCATATAGATGGCCGAGAACAGGCCGATCGGCACCGCAAACAGCATGGCGACAAAAGCGATGTAAAGCGTTCCTGCCAGAAGCGGCAGAAGTCCGAACTGGCCAACCGCACCGGCAGACCCTGCCGCGGCAAAACGCGGATCCCAGACCGTGCCGAAAAAGAAATCCGCAAAAGAAACCGTCTGGAAAAAGCTGATCGTCTGGAACAGCAGGGAGAAGATGATGCCAATCGTCGTCAGGATGGCAACGCCAGAGGCGGCAATCAACCCCCACAGCATGATGCATTCGACATTGTTGCGCGCGCGCATGCGCCGTCTGATCGTGGACAGACCAAAGATCACGCCTGCGACTGCAATGACCAATGCGATGGCCGCACCGATATTGCGCGCGACACCGGTGGCCCTTTTGATATAGAGGGCAACCGGAACCATATAGTCCTGCCCCTCGCTGGCAAGGGCAACCCCCTTGCGGGCAAGAAGCTGACGGACATCCGTATAGTTGGCCGGCAAATTTTCCAGCTCGGCTGGCGTCAGGCGCTCCAGCCCCTTGGCAAGGCCACGCACCATGCCAAGCTGCAGGCTGCGGCTGTTGGCATTTTCGCTCTGCACCGCATCGGGCAACTGGCTCGTTGCACTGTGCTCGATATAGACTGAAGAAGCGATGGCCCAGATGGCCAGAAACACAATCGCCGGAAGGGCGGATACGGAAAAAACCCACCAGCCATGATAATGCGGGCGGGAATGCATCTTTTCTTCACCAGAGCGGGCAGAGTGTCTGTCCAGGGCGACGGCGCGCTGGCGTCCCAGGAAAAACCCGACTAAGCCGATCGCAACGACACTAACAAGAACCAAAAAGAAGGACATTCAATTTCCTCGGTTGTCCTTTGCGGCTTGACCATTTGCGCATTGTGGACGGGAGGTCAAGCTCCGCGCAGTGCGCGCCTCACGTCTTATCGCACAAACCCTGAAGTAAAAGAATGCGGAGGCTGGATACCCCCGCATTCCACAACAGTTCAGTTTTTGATTTCCAGAATCCTGCCTTCTGCAAAATTCACACGCTGTTCCTCACGTTCCGCATCTGGCGCAGGCACAAGACCATAATCGGCCAGCGGACCATCTGGTCCCACCATCTGTTCGGACAGGAAGAAATCGACGAATTCCTTCAGTCCCGGAACGACACCCAGATGCGCCTTCTTGACATAGAAATAGAGCGGACGGGAGACGGAATATTCACCGGAAGCAACCGTTTCAGCCGATGGTGTTACGCCATTGATTGTGGCCACACGCAGCTTGTCGGCATTGTTTTCAAAGAAATAGAGGCCAAAAACACCAATGCCGGTCTTGTTCGAACCAATGCGCGCCAGCGTTTCGCTATAGTCGCCATCAATATCGACCGCCTTGCCATCCTTGCGCACGGCAATGCAGGCTGCTGCGGCTGCCTTGTCATCAAGGCCGGTCTTCCTGATTTCATCCAGTGCGCCGGAGTGTTGGCAGCCTTCGGCGAGAACCTTTTCCTCAAAGACTTCGCGCGTGCCGTGCTTTTCACCCGGAATATAGGCGGCAATTTCCCAGTCCGGCAGATCAGGGTTAACCTCGCTCCATCGTCTATACGGATTATCAACCAGCTTGCCATCGATGACCAGCCGGGCCGCCAGCGCCTTGTACACATCTTCCGGCTTCAGGTTCCATTCCGGCCCCTTGGCGTCTGTTGCAAAGACAATGCCGTCATAACCGAAACGAACTTCCTGAACCTCCTTCACGCCGGCATCGATGCAGGACTTCAGTTCGCTGTCCTTCATCGGGCGCGAGGCATTGGCAATATCGATGGTGTTTTCACCAACGCCCTTGCAGAATTCCTTGATCCCAGCACCTGAGCCCCCGGATTCCACGACCGGCGTCTTGAAGTCGGGATAGATTTCACCAAAAGTCTCGGCCACAATCTTGGAATAGGGCAGAACAGTCGAAGAACCGGCAATCTGCACCTGCTCGCGCGCGCTGGCTGAGGAAGCCGACAGCACGGCAGCAATTGCAAATGCTGCAGTCGTGGAAATCATCATCTTCATGAGCGAATGCTCCTGTTTGAAAATCTGTGACGACCCGACAAAGACGCCATGTCGGCTGGCCTTGTGCCGGCCCTGTCGTCGCCAGTCTTCTAACTGCTCAATATTACAGTCATGTGACAGTAATATAACAGCTTTGTATCAAGGCTGGATGACATGATCTGGCCGGCAAAATGAATGACGGGGCTGATGTCGGTTCGCGCACGGCAATTTCCCGCCGGTCAGTGTCTCAACGCAACTCAGGTCGATATTTTAATCACAATGCACTCTGGCCACTAGCTGTTCCCACAAAATCTGGATAATTGCCATGCGACAACCTGAAACGAGAGGGGCCTATGTCCTATTTTCCCAATTGGCGTCTGACCAATAACAGTACCGTCATGCCCGATGAACGCCTTCCTGCCGTTCCAGCGGCTGCGATGGGCATCCAGCATTTGCTGGCCATGTCCGGCTCGACCATTGTTGCGCCGCTTCTGATGGGTTTTGACCCCAATGTTGCCGTCTTTTTCTCCGGCGTCGGCACGCTTCTGTTCTTCATCATCACCGGTGGCCGTGTTCCTAGCTATCTTGGCTCGTCCTTTGCCTTTATCGCCGTGGTCATTGCCGCCACGGGCTATGCAGGCAGCGGCGCCAATGCAAATATTGCTGTCGCTCTTGGTGGCATCATTGCCTGCGGCGCGCTCTATGCCGTGATCGGCCTTGTTGTCATGGCGATCGGCACAAGATGGGTGGAAAAGCTCATGCCACCAGCCGTTACCGGCGCGATCGGCGTTTCGATCGGCCTTAATCTGGCACCTGTTGCCGTCGGCCAGCTCAAGGGCACCGGCGCGCACATGACCATTGCCTTTCTGACGGTTCTGTTCATGGCGCTGATTTCGGCCTATGGCCCGCTGGCCACCAAACGTATCGCCGTGCTGCTTGCACTGCTGTTTGGCTATGTGCTGGTGCTGATCCTCGGCAATGGCCTCGGTCTGGTTCCGGGCATTGAATTTGCCGCTGTCGCCGCCGCACCATGGTTCGGTATGCCGAACTTTACCGCGCCTGAGTTTTCATGGCCGGCAATCACGCTCATTGCCCCGGTCGCCCTTGTGCTGGTTGCAGAAAATCTCGGTCATATCAAGGCGCTTGGCTCGATCACCGGCTACAATATGGATCGCTATATCGGCCGTGGCTTCCTTGGCGATGGTCTGGCAACCATGATCTCAGGTGCTGGCGGCGGCACGGGTGTGACGACCTATGCCGAAAATATCGGTGTCATGGCGATGACCAAGGTCTATTCGACCCTCATTTTTGTCATTGCGGCCGTTATAGCCATTCTGCTCGGCCTCTCACCGAAATTCGGCGCGATCCTGCAGACCATTCCAGCCCCTGTGCTGGCCGGTCTTGCCCTTGCTGTCTTTGGCCTGATTGCCTCTGCGATGGCGCGCATCTGGATCGAAAACAAGGTCAATTTTGCCGATCCGCGCAACCTGTTCACGGTTGGCGTTGCCCTGATACTGGGTGGCGGCGACTTCACCCTGAACATCGGCAGCTTCGCGCTTGGCGGCATCGGCACATCGACACTGGCAGCTCTGGTTCTCTATCAGCTGCTCAGCATTGGCCGCCGCGACGAAGCCTGATCAGGCAAAGATATGCCGACATGAAAGGGGCAGCTAAAGCCGCCCCTTTCTGCTTCACGCATTTGGCCGTGACAGAACATAAAGCGCAGAAGCCAGCATGAAGATGGCAACCGCAATCGCAAGCCAAATACCCGGATGCGCACCCCACCAGAACAGGCCATAGCCCAGAACCATGCCGCAACAGGCGTAAAACTTTGCGCGTGGCGGTATGGCTCCGCGTTCACGCCACTTGATGATCAATGGACCAAATTGCGGATGCGCCAGAAGGCGCGCTTCAAACCTTGGTGATGAACGCGCAAAAAACCAGGCAGCCAGAATGATGAAGATCGTCGTCGGCATGACCGGCAGAAAAGCGCCGATAATGCCAAGCATGAGCATCAGTACCCCAAGGCAAAAATAAAGCGCCCTCGCTGTCGATGACAGGACAAGCAGGCTTCCGTTTCCGGTTCTCTTGCGGGGCTTGTTCAGCGCCTTACTCCATCGGCATGTTCAATCAGCAACCAGTCTCTGGAGTTATAGACACTCGCCGCAGGCGATGAAAGCTGGCTTTTCAGGCGCCCCGCACAACGGGATCCGCAGAATGGTGCCCTGTCAAAATGACCATTCAGGCGCACACTCAACCAAAGGTTGGTAAAAACCCTCAAAATGGGCACATTTTGACAACTTGCGATTCATGCGCCAAAACTTGAGCTTCAAATAATTTTTGCATGTCTGAAAGGCGCGCACGCCGTGCATCAAAGTTCTGAGCGCCGAACCAACTTTCCGATTGCATCGATTCCAGACACGCAACAGCAGAATCTTAAAAAGCAGTAAACTGTTTTACACAATCAAAAACATCATATTCAAAATATTCATCAAAAAACCTTGAGAATCAAAGTAATTTTCATACAGTACAGTACATCCTTCTGCTCACGATATATATCGAAAAGTCTAACAATATTCTCAATCGAACCACATCGAGGCCATATTTAGATTCCAGTTGGCACGGGTCTTGTTCAGGACATCTGCACAGACACCCCGTCAACAACGCATGGAATTGGTATGACCTTCAAAACCCGTATCGCTATGCTCGCCCTTGCAGTCTCCGGCATGATCTCGGTCTCGGCAATTGAAGCCTCAGCAGCGCAATGCGGTAGCGCCTCCTGGTACGCTCTCAACTCCCGCACCGCCTCTGGTGAACGCATGAACCCGCATGGCCTTACCGCCGCCCATCGCACCTTGCCATTGGGCAGTAAAATCAAGGTCACCAATCAGAAGAATGGCAAGTCGCTGGTCGTGCGCATCAATGATCGCGGCCCATTCATCAAGGGTCGCGTGCTCGATCTCTCAAAAGGTGCAGCCAGCCGTCTCGGCTTCGTCGGCGCGGGTCATACAAAGGTCTGCTTCACTCCGGCCTGACGGGCAGAAGCCTTTTACGCATGCCTTGATCCCAAAACAGGCCCACTTTTGGGAGGCATGACTTTTTCTGCGCATGCCTTGATCCCAAAACCGGGTTCCACTTTTGGGAGGCATGCGCGTCATCCACCTGAACAAATCCATCACACTTCTTGCCGGCTGTGAAAAAACACAGCCGGTTTTCCATTCTGGATTGAATCCTCTCTGACCTACACGCATTAACCATTAGTTAAGAACCTGGTGGCCGACCACCTGATCCGAATTGACTCGGCAACCCTTTCGACATTAACTTTTCGTTAATAATTGGCATCTGCCTCAAGGGTATTGAGTATGTTTTGCGTTGGTCACTCAATCCGGAAAGTGAAAGCTGCAATGGCTGTTGCAGCAACGATGCTGTTTGCTGGCTTTACTTGCGACGCCAATGCCAGCGCCTTCATGCAGACCGGAAAGATCACCTCGCAGCCCATTGGCCATTATGAATTCTGCAAGCGTGAAGCCGAAGCCTGCTCTGTGGTCAGCACCGATACACGGCCACTGAAACTCACGCCAGAAAACTGGCAACTCATTATCGAAATAAACCAGTTTGTGAATGACAGCATCAATCCGCTGACCGATATGGAAATTTATGGCGTCGAGGAATTCTGGGCTTATCCGACCACGGCCGGCGACTGTGAAGACTATGTGCTGTTGAAGCAGCGCGAACTGGGCAATGCCGGCATTCCGATCAGCAATCTGCTGATCACCGTGGTACGCAAGCCAGACGGTGAAGGCCATGCCGTGCTGACCGTCCGCACCGATCGTGGTGATTTTGTCCTCGACAATCTGACCGATACCGTTTCGCGCTGGGATGAGACCGACTATACCTATCTGAAGCGTCAGGCCGTCAATCATTCTGGCCGCTGGGTTTCCATCGAAACACCGGACAATCTGCTGGTTGGTTCGGTCAAGTAAACCACCCTTCCATATAGACAGGCAAAATAGACAGACAAAGAACCCGCAAGGTCTGGCTTTCACCAGCCTGTTCGGAAAAGCCGGCTGGCCGCGGCCTGATTTGCCCCCCTTCGGCGGCAGGGTTCACGCCCGTTGCAGGATCAGGCCGCCGCGATCAGACGATCCGCCCCCATACGGTAGGTAATGGCACCAGCCAGATGAATGCGCCCAACCTTTTCACTGCCATCCAGATCGGCCAGCGTGCGCGCGACCTTCAGGATGCGATGATAGGCGCGGGCGGAAAACCGCATTTGCTCGCTGGCATCACGTAACAGTTTCATGCCAGCCGCATCCGGTTCGGCCACCTGCTCGATCAGTCTGGCCGGACAATTGGCATTGGTCATTGTCGGATCAAGGCAAAGGGCTGCATAGCGCGCCGACTGGATGGCGCGGGCATGGGCAACGCGTTTGGCGACAGTTTCGCTGCGTTCCGCCTGGCCAGGCTCAATCAGATCAAGGGCCGAGACAGCCGGCACATCAACCCGCAGGTCAATGCGGTCAAGCAGCGGTCCGGAAATCCGCGCCTGATAGTCGATCTGGCAACGGATCCCGCGAGCACAAGTATGGCCCGGCTCACTGGCCATGCCGCATCGACACGGATTCATCGCCCCGACCAGCTGAAACCGTGCGGGATAGGTGGTGCGGTGATTGACCCTGGCGACCAGACATTCGCCTGTCTCTATCGGCTGGCGCAAGGAATCGAGCACCTGCGGCGAGAATTCCGGCAATTCATCGAGGAACAGCACGCCATTATGCGCAAGCGACACCTCGCCGGGACGCGCACGCAACCCGCCGCCCACCATGGCAGCCATGGAGGCAGAATGATGCGGTGCCCGAAAAGGACGGCGATTGGACAGCCGACCACCCGACAATTCGCCCGCAATCGATGCAATCATCGAAACATCGAGCAATTCGCGCGGCGACAGGGGAGGCAGGATGGATGGCAGGCGCTGCGCCAGCATGGATTTGCCAGAGCCGGGCGGACCAACCAGAAGCAGATTGTGATTGCCGGCCGCAGCGATTTCCAGAGCGCGCTTTGCTGTTTCCTGCCCCTTGATATCGGCCAGATCATAGGGGCAGTCATCAGAGACATGCAAGGCCGGTTCGGGCGGCGTCAGAACCTGCGTTCCCTTGAAATGATTGACCAATGCAATCAGGCTGCGCGGGGCCAGTATTTCGATATTGGCGCCAGCCCAGGCTGCTTCCGGCCCGCAGGCATGGGGACAGATCAGCCCCTTTTCTTCGCGATTGGCACCAATTGCGGCAGGCAGGACACCCGCCACCGCCATAATCGACCCATCCAGTGACAGCTCGCCCAGAACAAGATAGGACTGGATCGCATCCAGCGGGATCGCCCCCATGGCCGCCATCAGCGCGACGGCAATCGGCAGATCATAATGCGACCCCTCCTTTGGCAGATCAGCCGGGGCCAGATTGACCGTGACGCGCTTGGTTGGCATGGAAAGGCCAGAGGCGTGCAGTGCCGCCTGCACCCGCTCCCGGCTTTCTGCCACAGCCTTGTCGGGCAAACCAACAATCGACATGCCCATCTTGCCCGGTGAGATCATGACCTGAACATCAACCGGCACCGCCTCTATGCCCTGAAAGGCAACCGTCCCCACCCGTGCAACCATGTGCCCCCGCACAATGCAGCCATTTGTTGAGTTATTACTCAAATACAACCATAAGATTAAAACACGAACAGGAAAATCGTGCAAGAACGTTACGGAAATGCCACAGGGCATTTCCCGCCGCTCCGGAGAAATGCCCTGTTCCCGTTTGGAGCAATTCAGATTTTCATGGAAAAGCTGAATTGCTCTAGAGCATTTCACTTTTTGATGGAACCATATCCAGCACTGGCGAAGTAGTTTAAGCATTCGCCAGGTTGGATTGTCTGAA